>CALEST010000465.1 GCA_937907555.1 uncultured Sediminibacterium sp. | reverse complement strand
TGCTTTTACCATACCATCTACTGTCCCGGGTACTCCAGCCGCCAGATGACCATACAGGCTTTTGTCTGTGATCGGATTACCTAAACTATCCAAATACATGTCTGCTGTAGCGAATGATGATGCCTTTTCCCTGTAGTCAAGTGTACTGATTTCTCCATCTTTACTTCTATATACCAAAAAACCACCGCCACCAATATTGCCAGCCCCGGGATAACATACAGCCAAGGCAAACTGCACAGCAATAGCAGCATCAATGGCGTTACCACCCTGTCTGATGATATCCAGACCAACAGATGTTGCTAAAGGGTGTGCAGATGCTACCATAGCGCTGTCAGCTGTTACAGACTTACTAATGTTATATATTGCGTTTTGATCACCTGATTGCTTACATGCAAACAAGTTCAGTATAATAATTAAATATAATATGTTTGAAAATCCAATGGAAATATATTTATTTTGCATTTTGTATGGTTTGGAGAGTAAAGATATAATATTTTGAAATATCATCCGTTTATAATACAACTTATATTTTCTGTTAATAAAGCATATATTAAAATACCAATAAACCAGCAGTTTTAATGAAGCGAATTGTATTATTTCATATTTTCGTCATCCTAATGGCAGCACCGGCCAAAGCTCAAAAATTCGTCAATGAATTTCTTAACATAGGCGTTGGAGCAAGAGCACATGGTATGTTTGGTTCTGTAGTAGCCAGTACAAACGATGGTACAGCAGCATACTGGAATACTGCAGGCCTTACAGAATTGGAAAATCCACTTCAACTAAATGCGATGCATGCAAAATGGTTTGGTGGAATTGCAAATTACGATTATGTTTCTATTGCAAAAAAACTTAATTCCAGAAATAAATCTGTTGCAGCCTTTTCTTTTATCCGGCTTGGTGTAGACAACATTCCTAACACATTAAATTTGATCGGACCCGATGGTACAGTTGATTATAATCGTGTCACGAACTTTTCGGCATCAGATTATGCCGGTATTTTTTCTTATGCCCAAACAATTGGAAGAAATGAAAAATTTTCTGTGGGTGGTAATATTAAAGTAATTCATCGCTCCATTGGTTCGTACACTCTTTCCCTACACGACGCTCTTCCGATCATCGGAAGAGCGTCGTGTAGG
>CALEST010000464.1 GCA_937907555.1 uncultured Sediminibacterium sp. | reverse complement strand
TTACCAGGTCTGTATTGCCCTCATCCTTATTGAGATGGTTTTTAGTGAGGTAAACGTATGCATTGTCTCCTCTACCCCCATCATTGAATTGTCCATTTCCAGGTGCAACCATATAACTTAGAAAAGGACTGGTTTGTATTTTATATTGAAAGCCACTGGAATCATATTGGGTAGTAGGTTGTTGCAATTGCCAACCTTCCTTATCCCATTGTTTCCAACCAGTGGATGCATACTCATAAAAATTTTGCTGATTTCCGGCAAACGCAATTCTGAAGACTGGCCTATAGGTACCATTATTTCCACAGCCTCTTCCAATACTTGCACAGGTAATCCTAAATCGACCATCCTTATAAAAAAAGTTTCTTTGCGAGTAACTATAATTGCAAGGACCCGGCCATAATTCAGAAAAAAATTTCTGCTCAATCATAAAGCCAACAACAGAATCACCTTCCACAATATCAGCAATTCTGGGGGGATCGGTGGCCACTACAGCTGCCTGACTGTAGATAGGACAACCAACAGCATCACTGTAACCAAATCCGTCGGTTCCAGAATAACTGACATGCCAATCAACCAGTTTGGCGCTATTCAGTACTTTTTGATTCCCGAACTGCACATTACTGATCTCCAGTCCATCTGAAGCAGTCAGCAGGTAATCCATTTTCCATCCATACTTTTCTACTGAATTTACTTTTTCACAGTAGCAATCCGCAACAGTTTCATTTTGAAGTTTTCGTTCCGTTACTACTGCCCCATCCTCCCCGGTATTGGTCCAGCGCAATCCAACCAGCCGATTATCCGTTAAATCAACAATTGCCCATAATGCCCGATTACCCTGAATAAAAGTGGGTGCCACACATAAATGCTGGGAACGCTCACATTTGGTTCTGTTCAATGCCGTTTTGGTACTGGTCATTACCGGCTTCTGATTCCCGGGTTTATAACCCAGTGCCTTTTCTACTTCCGGTGCATTCATTGCAATTTGCTCGGCCAGCTCAATCAAAGACTGTGGAATATCCGGCTGCATATCCGGATAATGATCGGCACTCACTAGTTTCTGTGTAAATAAATCAACAATCCCAATAGTTGTGAGATTATTTGCATAATTGTACATTTCCACGCGCATCAGGGTTCCGGGCAATGCTTTTATCCCTTTTTTAATATCACCGGGTCTGGCAGGATAAACCCCGAAAATTTCATTCCATAATGGTTTCTTGGTTTTCAAATCAAAAAGGTAACGCGTAAAGAAAGCATCAGAAAGCGCTATTTTTTGTGCCAGCATGGCCTGCTCCCCTCCCTTTTCCCGATACCATTTTACCGGAAGAGAATCCTTTAAAATATTCTCAATTTCTTTTTTTCTTGCAATGATAAAAGACTGGGTATCCTTAACAACAGGTGACATTAATCCCTTTCGGTATTCATTCAGGTAAACGGATGATTTTGTTTTGCTTTTTTGATTTTTAGTATTTTTTATCTGGGCATCAGCTGACAGAAAAAAAGCAAACAGCATCGTTAAAATAATCAAGCCAGATTTTTGCATATGCAATTAATATTGAAATGGATTTAGCAACTCCGCTCTGCTAAGATAACTAGTATCTGTTAATGCCTTCAGAAAAGCAAGCAGTTGTTGCTTTTCTGATTGATTCAACTGAAAGGAATATTTAGATTCGTAATGGCCAATCACGTCTTCCAGATTATCTAGTCTGCCATCATGCATATAAGGACCCGTTAACCAAATATTACGCAAAGAAGGAACCCTTATTCCATCCACAAATCTGGATGGAACAGACTGAAAAGGTCTTTCCGGCTGATGACATTTACTACATTTCGTTTTAGCTGAATTAAACACCAACAAACCTTTTGCTGCTTCTGAGCTCAAGGCATTTTTACTCCCTCTTATATACCCATCATAGGCAGAACCATAAGCAACCAATTGTTCTTCAAAAGCTACAATGGCTGTTTTTATCTGCTCTGTTGTAAACCATTTTTTTGCAGAAGGAAATGACAACCTGAATAGTTTACTGTAGACTGGAACTGAAGCCAGTCTTTTTAAAATTTGTGTTTCATGTAAAGTCCATCCCAATTCTTTGGGTTGTTCATTAAAAAATGGAAAGTGAAGCTGTTTATACAAACTATTTACGGTTGAATCTTTCCAGGTAAGTGAAGACCGGTAAACAGCATTTAGCAAAGACGGTGCATTGTGCCTAACTGCATAACCATCAGCTCCTACAGATCTTCTGTAACCATCTGTGAATGCTAGTTTAGGATCATGACAGGAGACACAGGACTTGGTTTGATTATAAGAAAGTCTGTTGTCATAAAACAAAAGCCTTCCGAGTGAAACCCTTGCCAATTGAGAGGAGGTAGCACTGTGAACCGATATTTTCATCAATCCCCAAAGCCCACCGGATACTGTTAGTATCAAACCCAATATGAAAATTTTTTTCCTCAATTTTACTGATACTGAATCAGACCCCATTTCTGCTCTTTGGGGAGCCAGATAAATGTATACACCGTTTCCGGTTTCTCACTGGAGGCCTGAAGATTATAATTGAATGCAGTTCCGCTTACTATCATCTGATTGCCACTGAATTTAATTTTCCTGGCTTTATCATCACCCCGGGGTCCATATCCTTCTAAAGTTAACTCTTTACGTTTCGACTTACGAATCCATTTTCCATTCGAATTCACTTGAACAGAATA
>CALEST010000463.1 GCA_937907555.1 uncultured Sediminibacterium sp. | reverse complement strand
ATACGATGAAAGAAATCCGGAAGGAATTGATGAAAACCGGCAGAAGCACCATCTTTCATTTTCACGGAGGAATTGTTCCCGCATATTATCCGATTGCTTTTTACCTGCAAGAAAACAAAATTCCATTTATCTTATCGCCTCATGGAAGATATAATTTACACACCATGAGCAAAACATCGTACCTGAAGAGAAAACATTTTGAAAACTTTGATCAGAATTTAATAACCTGGTGTTCTGCCTTGCACTTCAACAGTGAACAGGAAAAAAAAGAATTGGTTTCACTATTTCCATTTAATCAACAAAAAACATATATCTGCCCCAACGGCTTAATCAATAACAACCTGAATATTGCACCTAAAATCATGAAGCACGATGAAATTATATATTGCTTCAACGGGGAACTGAAGAACACCGAAATGGGGATTGATATTTTATTACATGGATTTGCAAAATTTAAGAAAAACCATTCCAATAATGCCATACTCTGGATAATCGGAAATGGTCCTGACAGAAATTTAATTCTGAAATCCATTAAAAAACTGGGACTGCACAAATATGTATTTGTAAAACCCTCAGTATTTGGGTCTTTGAAATTTGAACAGTTAAGTAAGATTGATGTAATGATAAGAACCCCGAGAGTTGATTTTTATCCTTCGGTTGTAATGGAATCTGCCGCAATGTCTATACCCTGTATTGTTTCCACCCCAACTTATTTAGCGGAAATAATACAGGCAGACAATGCAGGCTATGTGCTTCAGGAAAACAATTCAGACCACTTACAGAAAGCCTTGATACAAAGCATTACTGATATGGAAACAGTGCAATGGAACAGAAAAAAAATGAATGCGCATCAAATGGTAGCCAGGCATTTTAACTGGACCAGTATTGCCAGAACGCATATAAAGGTATATCAGAGTTTATTGGCTCATTAAACAACCAGCAAACTGCATCCCCGAAGGTCAGAATGATCCATTCTTCCAATTACTTCAAAGCTTCCATCCGGATAAAGTTTTCCAATATCCTGTGTGGCAATAAAAGCACAACTGTAAATATTCGCAAGATCAATTATCTGTAACAGCCCCGTGCCTGCTTGCATAATTTCTAGTGGGTCGTCTTCTTTTCTAAGCAATACCTTCATCCAGGGCGGGCAATGGAAACGCCCGCCTCCCATTGAATATGCCTGGCTCAACAATTCGGTCATTCCGTATTCGGCATGTATAGTAGACAATCCGGTTCTTTTACAAAGCAAAGAATGCAATTCTTCTCTGGTTAATTCTTTTCCCCTGCCTTTCATTCCCCCTGTTTCCATAATCAGGGTATGATTAAGCTGCATGGGGTAGTTTTCAGTAAAATCAAGCAAGGCAAATGTTACTCCAAGCAAAAGCGTCTTCTGACCAGCAGCTTCCAGCTCCAGTAGTTTTTTGTGTAATTCAGCAAAATCGTACAAATAAAATCCGCTGGATGGATGGGCACTTTTTTCTATAAAATGGTTGGCCATGTAAACCAAGGAAGAATTTTCCCTTTCCAGATATGCCGGAAGCAATGCCAGCACACACCATTCGTCCAGCTTACCATAACGCTGCTCGAACCCGAGTACAGATCCCTTTTCATACCAGTCCGTATTGGGTACATAATGCTTGCTGGATACCATTCCTGTGGTTCGGCTGCTCTCAAAAACACAGTTAGCTGTCTGGTCTTCAGCCAGTACCCGATGGGTTTTAAAAAAAGAAATAGGCAACGCAGGTATGCCAGCAAGTGTCTTAATGGCATACGGTTCGGCTGTCAGTAAACTTACCCATTGACGATAAACGGGATTTTGCCTGTATTGCCAGTGATACAGTTCGATGGCCAAATCATCAAAATTGGAATCGCGTACAGAAAAAATATTGTTAATATCAATGGGTGGTTCCAACCTTGTATGTATTGTTTTAACTAAATTTGAATAGAAAGTAAAATAATGAGAGCAAAATTATTAATCCTGTTGACAATTACGGCCTTTTTTTATGGATGCAGTAAAGATGAGTTCAATACGAAGCCCAGCTTATCTTTTGCCGAGGCCAATGCCACCGAACTCAGACAGGGGAATCTTCTCATCTTTTCTTTAGACTTTACCGACAAGGAAGGTGATATTCAGGACACTTTGTGGGTACAAAAAATTTCTAAGACCTGCCCAACCACAGCGGGTGTTCAGTTTATCAGTCCTTATAGAGTACCTAATTTTACTGGCACTGCCAATTTAAAAGGCAAGCTGGAAATTACTTTTGTATACAATGCCAACGTTCCGGGAACCCCTTCAATAGTGGGTTGTACCAACAGAAACGATACTTCTTATTTTAGATTCTGGTTAAAAGACAAAGCCAACAACAGAAGTGATACAGTAAGATCACCTGACATTGTTTTAATCAGATGATAGCCGGACATAACTGGACAAAGCGTTTTTTTTATGGAAATTATTTCTATGGAATTTGCGCAATAGCATTGTCTGTTGAATGCTCACTCCAGCTTAAGCTGTCCCTTAATAATATTTTTTTTTATCTGTCATTGTTTTGCGCAACCGTTCTTTATTATACACATGCTTATTATATTGAGACCATCCAACAACCACAAAACCAGAATGAAAGATCAATTTGGTACAGAGACCATCAAAAACAGATAACAAAATCTCAATTAGGTTTAACTTTTCTTCTCGGACTCCTTTTATTACTGCTTTTCAATGGTCTTCAACCTTTATTGGCGAAACTGCCGTTACACAACTGGGGCATTTTATTGGTATTTGGCTTAATTGGAGCTGCTTATTATAAAAGCCTTTACCCTGGCTGGGGAAATTGGGGGCTAAGGAACAATGGGTTGATAAAGCCTTTCCTGATTGGTTGGGTATGGGCGGGTGCAGTTTCCTTTGCCCCGGTATTTTTTTACGATCTTACGCATCCCGGTTCAACACATACTACCGACCTGATTACCTGGTTACTATTCCTTAAAAACTGGCTTTTCATTAGTCTGCTCTGCATTTTGTTCGACATAAAAGATTACGCAACCGATGCCAATCAACCACTTAAAACCTGGGTGGTAAAAATGGGATTGCGCAAAACACTTTTTGGATTGATTATTCCAGTTGCTTTCATGAGCCTGGGAATATACTGGGTGCTTGCCTGGTTAGAAGACTTTTCTTTAATCAGAATACTATTCAACACAATCCCTTACATATTGTTAATAACTGTTAGCACCCAAATGCATCGCCGTAAAAGCATTCTCTATT
>CALEST010000462.1 GCA_937907555.1 uncultured Sediminibacterium sp. | reverse complement strand
CTTTTCATTTATCCTGTGCAAACTATAAAGCGATTTGTTTTTCCACCATCATTTTTCTAAGGTTGATTAAACCGTAGCGCATTCTGCCCAAAGCGGTATTGATGCTGCAATTGGTGATTTCTGCAATTTCCTTGAAGCTTAGATTGGCATAGTGTCTGAGCACGATGATTTCTCTCTGCTCTTCCGGTAACAGATCCAGCATTTTTCTTACCCTGTCATGGCTTTGACCTTGCATGATCTTGCCATCCGGACCTTCTTCTGAAATCTGCAGCACATCAAATATGTCCTTGTTGTCACTGGTTTTAATGGCAGGGGTACGCTTTACTTTTCTAAAGTAGTCTACACATAGGTTATGAGAAATTCTCAAAGCCCAGGGTAAGAACTTACCTTCCTCGGTATAGCGCTTATTTTTTAAGGTATCAATGATTTTGATAAAGACGTCCTGGAACAGATCTTCTGCCAGGTAGGTATCTTTTACAAAAAACAAAATAGAAGAAAATATTTTGTCTTTGTAACGATAAATAAGGGTTTCAAAAGCATCGGTGTCCCCATCTTGAAATGCCCTTATCAGTTCTGTATCAGACGCATGGTCTAATGTTCTCATAGTTTAGGTTTTTGAGTCAGGATTAAAATCAGGATATTGGACAACGATTTTTTAAATCCTGAACAAAATAGAAATGTTTTGCTTACAGAAATCTTTTGTGGAAATCAAGTTGAAGGGTCTTTAGGTTATTCACATACTAAGTGATTGATTTTTTGACCGTTATTTCGGTTTTCTTCAACCAAAGCTGTAATAATCTGTTTAATTTGTGAACCCTATGGCAAAGAGCAAAAACACAGCAGCAGCAAGCGAAACAGATATTTTGGTTTGTGGTGCCAGAACCCATAACCTGAAGAACGTTACTGTTTCATTTCCCCGCAATAAATTGATTGTAGTTACCGGTGTGTCGGGTAGCGGTAAGTCCTCTTTAACCATTGATACGCTCTTTGCGGAAGGCCAGAGAAGATATGCTGAAAGTTTAAGCGCCTATGCCAGACAGTTTATGTCGCGTATGGTTAAACCAGATGTGGATTATATAAAGGGATTGTGTCCTGCTATTGCCATAGAACAGAAAGTGATTACGCGTACCCCCCGCAGTACAGTAGGCAGCATGACAGAGATTTACGATTACTTAAGATTGTTGTATGCAAGAGTGGGTAAAACCATTTCACCCATCAGTGGAAAGGAAGTAAGAAAAGATGACGTGTCTGATGTATTACAGGCCGTGCAGGCATTGTCTGATGGAGATAAAATTGTTTTTCTGGTTGCTTTTCAGCAACACGCCAATCGCGAAATAAGAGAGGAGCTGAATATCCTGATGCAAAAAGGTTTTTCCAGAATGTTCCTGATGCAAAAAGGCAAGCCCGGAAAACCGGTGCGCATAGAAGAACTGGTAGAAATGACGGATGCAGAACTGGCCAAAGAATGGAAAGCTCATTCAGCCAATTACTATGTGCTGATTGACCGCTTTGTGGTAAAAACATTGGAAGAAGAAGACCTGCATCGGTTGGCAGACTCTATTGGCACTGCGTTTTTTGAAGGGCATGGAAAAATGATGCTCGAAATAAACGGGGAACAGATTATGCACTTCAGTAATCAGTTCGAAGCCGATGGGATGGTATTTGAAGAACCCGGCCCCAATTTGTTTTCCTTTAATAATCCTTATGGCGCCTGCCCCGTCTGTGAAGGATTTGGACAAGTGCTGGGCATTGATCAGGACCTGGTAATACCCGACAAAAGAATGTCCCTGTATGAAAATGCGGTGGCGCCCTGGAAGGGGGAAAAAATGGGATGGTGGAAAGAGCAGTTCATTAAGGGGGCATCCAAGACCGGCTTTCCTATTCACAAACCCATCATGGATTTAACGGCTACGCAATTAGAACAGTTGTGGAATGGAGCAGGTGCTGCGTTGGGAATTCATGATTTTTTCAAGGAAGTAGAACAGAACTTATATAAAGTACAGTACAGGGTTTTGTTGAGTCGTTACAGAGGAAGAACAACCTGTACTTCCTGCAATGGATACAGGCTAAGAGAAGATGCTTTGTATGTAAAAATCAGAGGCAAGCATATTGCCGAGTTATGCAATATGCCGGTAGCTGATCTGAAGCAATGGATAGATGGCATTCAATGGACCGATCATGAATACGCCATTGGGAAAAGAATATTACTGGAAGTGCATCAGCGTCTGCAAACCTTACTGGATGTGGGCCTTGGCTATTTAACCCTGGACAGACTGGCCAATACCCTCAGTGGTGGCGAGAGTCAGCGTATTCAACTCACCCGAAACCTGGGAAGCAACCTGACCAACTCATTGTATATATTGGATGAGCCATCCATCGGTTTGCATTCCAGAGATACCGAACGACTGATTGGTGTTTTAAAGTCGCTTAGAGATTTAGGAAATACTGTTGTGGTAGTAGAACACGATGAATTGATGATGTGCGAAGCAGATCATATTATTGATATGGGTCCATTGGCATCTCATCTGGGTGGAGAAGTATTAGCCAGCGGCGATTACGCCACCATCATTAAAGACCAACAAAGTTTAACCGGAAAGTATCTGAGTGGGAACTTGCAGATTCAGGTGCCCAA
>CALEST010000461.1 GCA_937907555.1 uncultured Sediminibacterium sp. | reverse complement strand
TTGATGTATTCATAAATTTCATCGGAAAGAATAATCACCTGTGGGTGCTTTTCAAACACATTAACCAAAGCAGCCAGCTCTTCTTTGCTATACACAGCTCCAGATGGGTTGCAAGGAGAAGAAAACATAAAGACCTTTGTTTTCGGTGTGATGGCAGCCGCCACTTCTTCCGGAGTTGCTTTGAATTTATTGGATACGCTGGTTCTGATTTCCACCACTTTCCCTCTGGCAATTTTTACCAGTTCGGAATAGGTTACCCAGTATGGAGTAGGGATAACTACTTCATCACCCTCGTCCACCAAGGCAAGTATGGCATTGGCCAGACTCTGTTTGGCTCCGGTTGAAACAACAATTTGTTCTGGTGTATAAGTAAGGTTATTGTCTCTTTTTAATTTAGTACAGACTGCTTCCCTTAAATCTAAAAAACCAGGAACTGGTGTATAATGACTCCAGTTATCATTTATGGCTTTTATAGCAGCATCCTTAATATGTTGGGGTGTATCAAAATCGGGTTCACCTAAACTCAAATCGATTACATCAATACCTTTTGCACGCAACTCGCGGCCCAATTTAGCCATTTTCAGGGTTTCAGGTTCACTGAAACGATTCAATAAAGAAGACAATTCCATTCAAAAAAAGTTTAAGCCAACAATTTACTTAATTATTGGCAATTTCCCTTTACGCTTTAACTCATGGTTGTAAACGGCTATCCCCAGATCACGCATAAAGGGAAAACCAAGGGAATCATACTCGTATTTGTCGTCATTGAAAATTCCATCTGTATTGCAGGATATAACTGCACTCAGCATGAATTCAATCTGATTTATTTCGTCTACTATATAAGCTATATCCAATAAAAATCCGTAGGCGTCACCCACTTTATTATATATTTTCACCTGAGGAAAAATGGTTTTTCGTTCAGATCCCTGCAATAAAAATTTGCAGTAGGTATCATAATAATAACTGGTATCGTATGAAGGAGAATCTGACTCACCCGGATAAATCTGCATGTACTTTTTTACAAATGCATAATCTTCCTCAGTAAGCCTGAAACGGCTTTTCTTTTTAGTACTTTCCGGAAAAATTACCGACTGCAAAATATGATGCAGGTCTTGCAGGTAAATTCTGTTCTTGTTTAAAAAAGAAAAAGGAGAATCCATCAGTTTGCCTGCCTTCATATAGCCCTTGCCCAATTCAAATGGTGTTGCAGCAAATTGCCCCTTGCTTACCTGTGCGGGTTGTTCATAAATAAGATTACCCGAAGTATCGTAAAATTTAACCGGGTTAGTTTTCAATTGCTGATCCAGGGTTTTATTTACTTGTAAACGATGGCGGATTATGGCGTCAGGATAGCCTTTCGCCCCCAGCTTCTGTTGAATATAATCAGGCCCAAGGAACTCATACAACCTGTTAAAAGCATCATTGTCACTTACTAAAAATATTTGTTTGATATAGTTGGCAATTGTTGGCGCGCCATCCATGGCATTGGGTTGATTATAAACAAAATCCTGTGCATCAGATGCGCTGTCTGTTATCATAATGCTATTCATGGTTAAACCAGGAATTCCCAGCTCATTGATTTTCTCAAGCGCCAGAAATGCAATGGGCATTTTAACCGTGCTGGCGGGATAAAAATATTCCTGATCATTCAGTCGGTAATTGAACTCTCTGAACGAGGCTTTGTTCTTTTTGTTCCGATTAATCTGTGTGTAAACTATCTGAACCCGAAAACTATCGGGACTATTATTGATTCTTTTGAAGAATTCGGGGTGTTTTTGCAGGATTTGATGAAGGGGATTGTCGGCATCAAAATTTTGTGCAAAAGAAGTTATATCCAAGCCAGGAATAACAAGCAGAATTAACAAAAAGAGATGCTTCATTTATCAAACTTAATGAAATTTGATAATTAACTTTACAACATGCCACATGAAGCCATTTCTGTATTCGATATGTTTAAAATAGGGGTTGGGCCTTCCAGTTCCCACACGCTGGGTCCGTGGAGAGCAGCATTACGTTGCCTGGAAACAATTCATGAAAAATCAAATTTACAAAAGGTAAAATCCATTACTGTTTTGCTATATGGCTCATTGGCTAAAACGGGTAAGGGGCATGGAACCGATATAGCCGTATTAATGGGATTAATTGCTGCTGATCCGGTAACCGTTGATGTGAACAGCATACATTCTACCATTGAAAAAATTAAATCCGAACACCAGCTAATGCTTGGTGGAAAATACAGCATCCCATTTTCCTATAAAGACAATCTCTTGTTTTTAACAAGTGAGTCCCTTCCATATCATCCAAATGGATTAAGCTTTTTAATTGAATTTGAAGATGGTTCTGAAATCAGTGAAACCTATTTCTCCATCGGAGGAGGATTTGTGGTAAAAGAAGGAGAAGAAACCGGAGGCGGAAAATCAAGTGTTGATCTTCCTTTCCCTACCAATAATGCAGCTGATATATTGCATTGGTGCAGGAAAACAGGTATGTCCATTCATGAAATGGTACTGGAAAATGAACATGTCTGGAGAACAGAGAGCGAAACCAAAAACGGGGTATTGCAGATTTGGCATACCATGCGTGATTGCATATACCGGGGGTGTCATACCAAGGGCGAACTTCCGGGTGGATTACAGGTAAGAAGAAGAGCTTTTGAACTGAACAAAAAATTAATGAAAGGGCATCCGTATCAGTCATTTGATGAATGGTTAAAAGCCATACAGAATGGGGGTCAGGCTTTCAATTATATACTGGATTGGGTAAGTTGTTTTGCGCTGGCTGTAAATGAAGAAAATGCCTCTTTTGGCAGAGTTGTTACCGCACCTACCAATGGCGCAGCGGGAGTAATTCCTTCGGTATTATTGTATTTTATTGCTTTCTGTGATGGCAATAAGGAAGACAAAATCATTCAGTTTTTACTAACTGCCTCTGAAATTGGATCCATTTTTAAAAAGGGGGCTACCATTTCAGCGGCCATGGGAGGCTGTCAGGCCGAAATTGGGGTATCATCTGCAATGGCCGCAGGCGCTTTAACTGAATGTATGGGCGGAACCCAGCAACAGGCATTAATGGCCGCTGAAATTGCCATGGAACATCATCTGGGATTAACCTGTGATCCTATTGGAGGATTGGTTCAGATCCCCTGCATAGAACGCAATACGATGGGCGCCATTAAAGCCATAACTGCATCACAACTAGCTTTACAAAGCACTCCGGATTTTGCACTGGTGAGTTTAGACAAAGTAATTGCTACTATGTGGAATACTGCATTAGACATGAACAGCAAATACAAGGAAACAGCTGATGGAGGCCTTGCTATTCAAGTGCCTTTGGGACTTAGCGAATGCTAGTGTCTTCAACTATTCATAAATTATTTTTATAATTATCATCAAATAGATAAATAAAATCTATTCAAATAAACTCTCCAAATTTGCTCCGTAAAATTCATTACCATGACAACAATTACGGTAGCAAAGGGCGACGGCATTGGCCCTGAAATAATGGATGCCACATTATCAATTATTCTGGCAGCAGGTGCAGCATTACAAATTGAGGAAATTGAAGTAGGTGAAAAAGTATACCTGGCAGGCAATACAGCAGGCATTGCGGCTGAATCCTGGGATATCATCCGAAAAAATAAAATATTTCTCAAAGCACCGATTACCACGCCTCAGGGAGGAGGATACAAAAGCTTAAATGTAACCACAAGGAAATTTCTGGGCCTGTATTCCAATGTAAGGCCTTGTAGAAGCTTGCACCCATTTGTTAGTACGAAACACCCGGTAATGGACATTGTAATCATCCGGGAAAACGAGGAAGACCTGTATGCAGGGATTGAGCATCAGCAAACCGATGAAGTAGTTCAGTGCCTAAAACTAATCAGCAGACCAGGATGTGAAAAGATTGTCCGTTATGCATTTGAATATGCAAAACAACAGAATCGCAAAAAAGTAACCTGCTTCACCAAAGACAATATCATGAAGCAAACAGATGGTTTGTTTCACAAAGTGTTTGATGAAATTGCCAGCGATTATCCGGAGATTGAAAACGAACACTGGATTATAGACATTGGTGCAGCTAAAATGGCAGACACGCCGGAAGCATTTGACGTAATTGTGATGCCGAATTTATATGGAGATGTACTGAGTGATGTTGCCGCACAAATCACCGGATCCGTTGGGCTTGCAGGTTCAGCCAATATTGGTGAAGAATGCTCCATGTTTGAAGCCATTCATGGCTCTGCGCCCAGAAGAGCCGGGCAGGATGTTGCCAATCCATCTGGCTTATTGCAAGGGGCTATTATGATGTTAAACCATATTGGACAAACGGCAGTTGCTGAAAAAGTGCAGAATGCCTGGTTAAAAACACTGGAAGAGGGAATTCATACTTATGATATTTATAAAGAGGGAATCAGCAAGCAAAAAGTAGGGACAAAAGCATTTGCAGATGCAGTTATTGCCAATCTTGGGAAAAAACCATCCATTTTTCAACCTGTGAGCTATGCCAATAATGCCGCGCTTTCCTTACCCAAATACAAGCGGAAATCGCCTGCGGTAAAAACACTGGAAGGAGTGGATTTATTTGTACACTGGAATGGTCATGATGCCAATGAACTGGCAATGAAGCTAAACACTGTATACAAAGAGGGCATTCAACTTAGTATGATAACCAACAGAGGTATTAAAGTATGGCCTGATGGCTTTAAAGAAACTTTCTGTACGGATCACTGGAGATGCAGATTTAAACCAACTGAAGGTGTACAAATATCAAATGCAACCATCCCTTCACTTTTAATGGCCGCAGTTGAAAACGGTATAGATATAATTAAAACAGAGAACCTCTATGCTTTTGACGGGAAACAGGCATATTCATTGGGGCAAGGACAATAAGTTCATACTCAAGTATAATCTCATTATTCAATCAATACTATTTTATGAAAATAAATTTAATACAGGGAGAATTCAGTGCTGCAGATACAGCAGCACTGATTGAACAAATGCTTCAAATTAAGATCCGTTTTCACGAGAAAAAAATCAGTGTAAATTCTTCCGAAGAAGACATAAAATCAAGGGAAACAAAAATCAAACGACTTCAGGAGGAATTGGCTAATTTCAGAAGGCAAATGTTCCACTCAGAAAGCTCATATCATCTGGAAGCAATCTGTAATTTAGACAAAAGATAATACATGAATGCCAATCCCATTTCTATCCGGCCTTTTTTAGGCGCTAAGAATTTTAACCTAAGCCGTGCTTTTTATTCAGCAATGGGGTTTACAGAAAATACGATTAATGAAAAACTAAGCGTTTTTCATTTTAAAGGAATTTCCTTCTACCTGCAAAATGCTTATGTAAAAGATTGGGTAGACAATACAATGGTATTTGTTGAAGTAGACCATCTTGGTGAATTCTGGGAATCCATTCAAGCTTTACAGCTCACTGAAAAGTTTCCTGAAATTCGGCTTGTTGCCCCTAAAACCTTTGATTGGGGTTCAGAATGTTTTGTTCACGACCCTTCAGGTATTCTGTGGCACTTTGGCTGCTTTAAAAAACAATAAAGTATTAAATTGTATCTACAATAGCGTCACTATAATCCTTAATCTCATTGTAGAGTGTACCCCGCTCAACAGGCTGACGTTTTACTTGTTTAATTAGCGTAACCAGGTCGGATGTACTCATGGTTGGTGTTTGTTCTTCGCTACCCGCCATTGAATAAATCTTTGTGGTATCGTCGATGGTACCATCAATATCATTCACGCCAAAAGACAAAGTCAGTTGGGCATTTTTTCTACCGAGCATGGGCCAATAGGCTTTCAGATGCGGAAAATTATCCAGGTACAATCTGGAGACTGCATACATTTTCATGTCTTCTACAATCGTACTTTCTGCAACATGCTGCATATCGTTGTCCTTGTTGCGAAACTTCAGCGGAATAAATGTATTAAAACCACCTGTTTCATCCTGCAGTCTGCGCAGACGGTCCATATGATCAATCCGGTGCCAGTAAGACTCAATATGACCATACAGGAGGGTAGCATTGCTGTGCATGCCTAACTGATGTGCCGCTTTGTGAATCGCCAGCCAGCCATCTGCATCCACTTTATCTGCACAGATTTTGGTGCGGATATCCGGATGAAAAATTTCGGCGCCCCCTCCAGGCAATGAATCCAGGCCTGCTTCGTGCGCCATTCGCATTCCCTCCTCCACAGAAACCTTGGCTTTACGGAACATATAATCCAGCTCTACCGGAGTAAACGCCTTTATATGTAAATCGGGTCTGTGTGCCTTGATGCTTCTAAGCAATTCCAGGAAAAAATCCATGTTCATTTTTGGATGAACCCCTCCCACAATATGCACTTCTGTTACGGGTTTGCCATCGTAACTTTTTACAATATGCATCATTTGTTCAATGCTCAGTTCCCAGCCATCTTCTCTGTGTGCATATAATTTGGAGTAGGAACAGAAGGCACAGGAAAAAACACAAACATTGGTTGGTTCAATATGGAAGTTCCGATTGAAGTAGGTTTTATTACCGTGTTTGCTTTCTCTGACCCAGTTGGCCAAAGCACCAACATAGGAAAGCGATGCTTTCTCAAATAAGGCTACGCCTTCGTCAAAAGTTATGCGTTCCTGATTTAATATTTTATATCCAATGGATTGTAACTGTTGGTCTTTTTCGGCGTCTACCAATACTTTCACGGCGGCTGTATTCATGTCTCCCAGATTTTGTGCAAAATTACACCTTTAAAACATCAGAATGCCTGCAATTGTTGCAGACAAATAAGAGGCAAGTGTTCCGCACAATAAAGCTCTTAATCCCAGTTTAGCCAAATCGGCTCTTCTGGTAGGGGCCAGTTCCCCGATTCCGCCAATTTGCATCCCGACACTACTGAAGTTGGCAAAACCACAAATGGCGATACTCACAATTAATAAGCCTTTTTCTGAAACAATCGGTATGGCTTTGGAAGTAAGATTATTGAAAGCCACAAATTCATTGATGGTTAATTTCTGTCCCAATAAAGATGCAGCATTGGCAACATCCACTTGTGGAACGCCCATTGCCCAGGTCATAGGATAGAATATTTTACTGAAGATTACATCCAAAGTAACCCCTGGCACAATCATCCCGATTAAATAATTAATTAAGGCAATCAGGGCGATAAAACCAATCAACATGGCTATCACATTTACAGCAATTTTCATTCCGTCACTTGCTCCATGAGAAATGGCATCAATGATATTACTATAAGGACTTTTTACTTCCAGCTTTACTTTTCCCATGGTCTGGGATTCTTCTGTCTCGGGAAATACAATTTTTGAAATCACCAGGGCTCCGTGAGCTGCCATTAAACTGGCTGTAAGTAAATATTCAGCTTTGGCGCCCATATTGGCGTAAACAATCAGAATACCGCCGGCAATACAGGCCAGACTTCCACTCATACTGGCCAGCAATTCACTCTTGGTCATGGTATTAAGGTAAGGCCTGATCATTACCTGTGCTTCTACCTGACCCACAAAAGCCGAAGCAACATTACTGAGTGCTTCGGCTCCGCTTACGCGCATGATAAAATTCATGGCTTTGGCAATAACAGATACAATAAACTGCATTACCCCAAAATGATATA
>CALEST010000460.1 GCA_937907555.1 uncultured Sediminibacterium sp. | reverse complement strand
AGCATACAGGATTAAGCCGGCCGAATTTTTCGAGCCGGTTTTTTCTTGCATGGATTTTCGGTGCGATTCAATGGTTCTACTGCTCATGCCCAACTGTTCAGCTATTTCCTTGCTGGTTAATTCGGAAGCTAATAACTGAAGAATTGTTTTTTCCTTATCCGAAAAAATCGGCTCGCATACTTTCACATGTGGATGAAACCGTTTGGCTTGAATCAAATACTGCAACTGCTTAGTTGTAAAACCACAGAAGAATTGCTGATTATTGAGTAAATGATATATCGATGTTTCCAATTCTAATTTGGATAAATATTTATGTGCAATTCCATTTACGCCTGCAGATAGCATACTTAACAGCAGTTCTTCATTAAACTGACTGTACAAAACAAAAATCAGGATATCATCATCCAAACTCCGGATAGAGTGAATCATTGAAGTCAGTTGAATATGAGGAAGTGCTACATCCAAGAAAACTATATTGGGCTTGCTTTTCGCAATCTCATGCAAGAGATCCTGATCGGTACTGCATTGCCCCACTATTTCTATATTTTGCAAAGACTGAAAATATTGCTTTAGCCCATCAAGAAATATTTCCTGATGATCTGCAAAAAAAATTCTTATTTTAATTAATGCAGAATTCATTTTAAGTATTCTCTTTGAGCTGTCGTAATAAAAATTTGTTCTCCTCCAATAAAGCGATATACTTTTTTCTCAGAGACTGTATAATTAAATTGGCTTCTTTCAGGTCTTTGGGCTCTTCTTCCATTGGATAATAATAAACTGCCTCTGACATTACTTGACCACTCATAGGGGCAATCATGTCCAGTATATTTACGTGTAAAACCTGCCCGTATTTTATTAAAATATCAACTGGTAAATCCGGATCTTCAATGTGATTGTAAAAGCTCGATCTGCTGATGCCAACTTTTTTTACCAGTTTGGATACAGATATGCCATTCTCTTCAACCAGATGCTTCAGCAACTGCCCACGGTGTGTATTTTTTTTACTGCTATTCAATACAGTAAAGAAATAAACAATAGTGTTCATTTAATTGAACAAATGACGGTCTAAATTGGACAAATATGTATAATTAAAGTCGTCTTAATCCTTCTACCGCTTTTTCTAATGTAGCTTCTGATTTGGCAAAACAAAAACGTAGCACTTTATTGTCCTGACCATGCTGATAAAAAGCAGAAACTGGTATGGTAGCTACACCAAATTCTTTAGTGAGTTTAATGGCCAATTCTTTATCGGATACTTGACTGAAGCTCGCATAACTGTAACACTCAAAATAACTTCCATGCGAAGGAATGCAGGTAAATGGTGTATCTCGCATTAACACCCTGAAATAATCTCGCTTCAACTGCATAGATGAACCAAGCGATAAATAAGCATCTTCATTTTTTATATACTCAGCCAATGCTACTTGTGGAGGCGTGGGACAAGTGAAACAATTGAACTGATGCACTTTTCTGAATTCCTTCATCAGGTGTTCGGGAGCCATACAATATCCAAGCTTCCATCCTGTGCAATGATAGGTTTTTCCAAAAGAGAAGCATACAAAACTCCGCTCGAATAACTGAGGGTATTTTAAAATACTCTGGTGTTCAATCCCATCGAAAATTAAATGTTCATATACTTCATCGCTAAGTATAATAATATTGGTTCCTTCCACAATTCTGGATAGCATTTGCATGTCTTCCGCTGAAAGCACCGCCCCTGTTGGGTTATGAGGCGAATTAATCACAATCATTCGTGTGTGCGAAGTAATTTTGCTTTTTACTTCATCCCAGGGAATTCCATAATTGGGGTACTGCAATTGAATAGGAACAGCAATGGCTTTATTCAACTCAATCGTAGGAATATAGCAATCATACGCTGGTTCAAAAACAATCACTTCATCTCCGGGTTGCAAAACCGTTGTTAGTGCAGTATAAATGGCATAAGTGCCACCCGGTGTAATGGTAATAGAAGCAGCTGCATCAATGGATGCATTGTAAAGTTTATTGGCTTTTGCTGCCAACGCTTTTACCAACGGAGGATACCCATTCATATGGGTGTACTGGTTAAACCCTTCCTGCATGGCTTTGCTCACCATACTGGTTAGTTCAGCACTCATGGGAAAATCAGGAAAACCCTGACCCAGATTAACTGCACCAGCTTCGTTGGCCAGCTGACTCATTACCGTAAAAATAGTAGTACCTACCTGAGGTAGTTTAGATTGAATAGCAACAGACACTTTGTTGAAATTATGGCTCAATAATATTCGCCAGTCGCTTCAGTTCTACTTCAGCAACCTTGGCTGTAAATGCCAAGTTAACCAATCTGTAGGATTCATTCTCAAAACTTTGTTGGGCCAGTTTAACATCAATGATGGTGGCCTGTCCTAATTGAAAGCGTTGCATCACCAGGTCTAACAATTGTTTGCTCAACAACTGGTTTTCCTTGGCTGTTTTCAACTGCGCCAATGCATTGCTATAAGCCTGGTAAGTACGAACCGTTCCTGTTTCAATATTCAATAAAAACTGGTCTCTTTGTACTTTGGCATTCCGGGTATTGATTTCTGCAACCTGGAGTTGCTTCTTGTTGATTAATCCATTGTAAATAGGAATGGCCAGGTTCACGCCCAGGAATGGGCCATAGCTTCTGTTTTCTAATATGAAACCTGCCCCACTCTTGGTATTGGTAAAGTTAAAGCCGGTTGTAGCTCTAAGCGTTGGCACACGCAAAGCAGCTGTTTCTCTCTCAAGCAATTCATTCACTTTAATTTGCTGTTCTGCTGCTGCAATCTGAGGATTTTTTAAAGCCAGAGGCTTTATTTGGCTAAGGGTCACTTTATCATCCACAACAATGGAATCGCTGATAACAACTGCGGTATCAGGACTCACAAATAACAAACTCAGCAAATTGGTTTTTCCCTGATCTATAATCAGTTGTTGAGCTTGTTTGGATTGCACCAACGCATTTAAATCTATCTGCGCCTGATACAAATCCGCATTATTGGCCAAACCAACTTCTTTTCTGCTTTTGATTACATCAATTCTTTGCTGAGATACTTCGATAGACTTTTCAATGGTGGTTAACAAATTCTGTTGGCGAACCACATCGTAATAGCTGGTCATCACCGCTGCCATTGTGCTTTGGATCTGTGCATTCAGCATGTCTTCGTTCATCTTTTGCAACTCTGCCAGTCTTTGTTGCGCCGCTTTTACCCTGAATCCATTGAACAGTAAAATGCCAGCTGTAACATTGGCATTCATATTATTAGAAGAAACTCCACTTCTGGTAACGTTTCTGGAAGGATCCGGAAACTTTTGATCAATGCTGGTAATATTTTCTACATCATTCACTGTTGCAGTAACCGTTGGAAGTCCACCTGCCACACCCATATGATTGTTGATGGAAGCAATCTCCACATTGTTTTTAGCCAGCTGAATATTATAGCTGTTTTTTAATGCAATAGATATTGCATCAGACAAACTCAATCTATTCTGGCTAAACCCGAACTGGGCAGCCATCGGTATTAACAGGAATGATAGGATTAATTTACGCATCAGGTCTAAATTACCAACGGTTGATTGAATCATAGGGATTATTACACGAACGGGCAATTAGCTTACCAGCGTACCTACATTGGCCCCTTCCACCACCTGTAACAGGTTTCCCGGGGTATTCATGTCGAATACAATGATGGGTAGCTTATTTTCCATGCATAAGGTAAAAGCAGTCATGTCCATTACTTTCAGGTTTTTAGAAATACATTCCTGGAAGCTTAGTTGTTCAAAACGGGTAGCAGTAGGATCTTTTTCAGGGTCTGCACTATAGATACCATCTACACGGGTACCTTTTAAAATAACATCTGCTTTCATTTCAATGGCTCTTAAGGAACCAGCCGTGTCGGTAGTAAAATAGGGGTTTCCGGTACCGGCACCAAAAATTACCACACGACCTTTTTCTAAATGACGCAACGCTTTTCTGCGGATATAGGGCTCTGCTACCTGCTCCATATTGATGGCACTTTGCAAACGGGTATACACCCCGATTTTTTCCA
>CALEST010000459.1 GCA_937907555.1 uncultured Sediminibacterium sp. | reverse complement strand
GGAGAAAGAAAGTTATAGCCGTCTGGACAGAAAGAATGTGGTAACCGTAAATATCGTGAAGCGTGCCGGCGAAAACCTAATTGAAACCGCGGACAAGGTAAAGCAGATTGTAGCCGACATGTATAAGGCTAAAGAATTACCTCAAAACCTGAAAGTAAGTTTCACAGGTGATCAGAGTAAACAAACTAAAACCTCTTTTAATGAACTGGTGAACACCATCATCATTGGTTTTATTTTGGTGTTGGTAATTCTGATGTTCTTTATGGGTGTAACCAATGCCTTCTTTGTGGCATTGAGCGTACCGCTCTCCGTATTTGTTGCCTTCCTATTCTTACCAGTGGGTGATTATATCGTAGGTACTTCTATCACCCTCAACTTCGTCGTACTATTTGCCTTGCTCTTTGGTCTTGGTATCATTGTAGATGATGCAATTGTGGTTATCGAGAATACGCACCGTATTTATGCGAATGGTCGAGTACCAGTGGTGCGCGCAGCCAAAGAAGCTGCAGGTGAAGTATTCATTCCGGTATTAGCAGGTACAGTGACCACATTGGCACCATTCTTCCCACTACTATTATGGCAGGGTATCATTGGTAAGTTCATGATCTATCTGCCAACGATGTTGATCTTAACATTATCGGCTTCCTTGATCGTGGCTTTCATCTTCAACCCGGTATTTGCAGTATCGACTATGCAACCGGAAGGACATGAATTTGATGAGCCCAAGAATGCCATCTTCAAAAAGTGGTACTGGTGGTTATTTATTGTGTTAGGATTGCTCTTACACCTTGCAGGCTGGCATGGTTTTGCCAACTTCCTCTTGTTACTTGCTGCTCTAGCCGTATTGAATAACTACGTACTGAAAATGGTTATTTATAAGTTTCAGCACAACTTCCTACCACGATTAATGGATCGTTATGAGAAGCTATTACGTTGGGCTTTACAAGGCACTAGACCAGCATGGTCAGTTGCATTACTATTCCTTTTATTCCCAGTATCATTGGTGCTGGTGGTAATGCGTGGACCAGATATTCAATTCTTCCCAAGTGGAGATCCTAATATCATCTATGCTTACCTGAAAATGCCTGTTGGAACCAAGACTGCTTATACAGATAGCGTAACAGCTGTTTTGGAAAAACGTGTGTTTGATGTGTTGGGCGAGAATAATCCTATCGTAGAAAGTGTGATCAGTAACGTAGCTGTTGGTGCAACTGATCCTAACGATCCGAATAAGAGCACACAGAGTAATCTAGGTCGTATTCAGATTTCATTTGTCGAATTTGAAAAACGTCATGGACAATCTACAGCTCCTTATCTGGACTCCATTCGTAATGTGATCAAAGGTATTCCAGGTGCATTGATTACAGTAGATAAGGAAAAAGGCGGACCTCCAACGCAGCCTCCGGTGAATATTGAAGTGGTTGGGGAAGACTTCGAAGCAATTGCTAGCACTGCAACATCTTTGAAAAACTATCTCGATACTGTTCGTGTAGAAGGTATTGAAAATCTGAAGCTAGATATTGATTTAAGTAATCCAGAGATCAGTGTGAACGTAGATCGTGAAAAAGCTTTATTGGTTGGATTAAGCACAGGGCAGATTGGTTTTGAACTGCGTACAGCCATCTTCGGACGTGAAGCCAGCAAACTCAAAATTGATGAAGATGAATACAAGATTCAGATTCGTTACAATGATTTGCAACGCAACAATATCACTGATCTGATGAACATGAAAATCACTTATCGTGATTTTACAAGTGGTCAGATTAAACAAGTGCCTTTAGGTGCTGTGGCAACTGTTGACTACACCAATACTGCAGGTGGTATTCGTCGCAAAAACTATAAGCGTGTCATTACACTCTATAGTAACGTAACTGGTGGTTACACACCATTTGAT
>CALEST010000458.1 GCA_937907555.1 uncultured Sediminibacterium sp. | reverse complement strand
TAAGCCTATCTGGTCGGTTATTGTCTCTATTCTAAACATAGCTTCAACCGGGGCACTTCAATTTATTATTGCATCTGCCAGCTGGATTTTCATGGCAAAAATCATTTCCGGATATGGAAGTGATGCCATTGCAGGGTATACCATTGCTATTAGACTTATCATTTTTTTCCTGATGCCTGCCTGGGGATTAAGCAATGCAGCAGCTACACTGGTAGGCCAAAATCTGGGTGCTAAACAAATTGAAAGAGCTGAAACTTCAGTTTGGAAAACAGCAAAATACAATGCTGTTTTTATGGGCAGTGTTTCCCTTTTATTTATCACTGCCGCTCCCTTCTTTGTTGGATTGATGAGCCAGGAGCCAATGGTAATTTCAACCGGAACCAGTGCACTGAGAATAATCAGTTTCGGTTATTTGTTTTATGGAGTAGGAATGGTAATGATGAATGCCTTTAATGGTGCAGGTGATAGCAGAACGCCTACTCTTATTAATTTTTTCTGGTTCTGGGTCTTTCAGATTCCGGTAGCTTATTATTTATCGGGTGCGGCCAATTGGGGAACCAATGGGGTTTTCTGGGCCATTGTAATTACCGAAACGGCAGTGGCCATTACCGGCACTATATTATTTAAGAGAGGCAGGTGGAAAACCATACAAATTTAAAACCAGCCCCGCTTCCTGAAAATAAAGACCATTACCAGCGGAACAATAATCATTAAGGCTGTAGCAATATAAAATCCATTGCTTTCATGTGCATAGGGAATACTATCGAAGTTCATTCCAAAAATTCCTCCTATCACTGTGGCCGGAGCCAGTAAGCAGGTAACAATCGCCATCACTTTCATTACCTCATTCATTTTCAAATTTACATTGCTCACATACAGGTCGTGAAGGTTAAGCATCATATCTCTGTAGCTTTCTGCCAGGTCATTCGCCTGAACAATATGATCGTAGATGTCTTTGAAATATTTTCGTGTTTTGTCTTCCAGCAGATGACTATCGGTTTTTACAAACCCATTAATAATATCTCTTACG
Source organism: uncultured Sediminibacterium sp. (assembly GCA_937907555.1). GTDB lineage: Bacteria > Bacteroidota > Bacteroidia > Chitinophagales > Chitinophagaceae > Sediminibacterium. The sequence goes on along the minus strand of CALEST010000458.1, from coordinate 2,356 downwards.
GGTCCTACATTTCTCTTCAATACAATTAGCTCTTTGCGAAGTGCATTGATTTCTGCCAATGATCTTTTGTTACTGCTCCGGATAATCCGTTCTTCCAGTAATTCTATTCTGTCCCCAATTTTATCCATCACCAGATAATAGTGATCTACAATCATGTCAATTAATGCATAACATAAATAATCGGCACCACTCTGTCTTAGTTTTGAATCACTGACCTTTAATTTTTCACGCACTCCGTCGAATACATCTCTGCTGGCATCTTCCTGATACGTAATAACATAATCCTTTCCCAATATAATACTGATTTGCTCAGTTTCAACCGTAGCGGTTTGCTCATTAAAATAAAGCATGTTCAGTAAACAATACAATACAGGATGTATTTCATCTATTTTGGGTCTTTGACCTATGCTTAAAATATCTTCAGCAATGAGATAGTGAATTCCGAAATGATTGCATAAAAGTTCTACTTCTCTTTTTCTTATACCATCCACATTAATCCAACTGATGCGACCATTGTCTTTAAACTGTTCACAGGATTCAATCCTGTCGAAACTGCTTTCTTTAATTTCTTTTTTGTCATAATCAAAAACAGAAACTACAATATGATCGGCTTCCTTTCTTTCCGGAGTAACGGTTGGGTTTACTTTAAAAATATCTCTTGTACGCCCGGTATTAAATAACGCAAGCGGATTCAATAGTTTTAAATACTGGCTTCCTGTCATAGATTGAAGTTAATTAAAATGAGGTATTTAATACCTTTGCCCATAAATTGAGTAATGCCTTTATTAAACCCTGCAAGTTTTAAACCTCCGGTACTGCAATACAATGGGCATTGGCAAAGCATTTACCCCAGCTTGTTCAGAAAAGTTGCCTTTACTTATGCAAAAAGAGAAAGGCTTGAATTACCGGATGGTGATTTTCTCGATCTGGACTGGTCTGTGTCGGAAAGAAAATCGGACAAGCTGGTCATCATTACCCATGGCCTGGAGGGCGACTCAGGAAGGCATTATGTAACCGGAATGGCCAAAATTTTCAGCGCCAATGGATACGATGCGCTGGGTTGGAATTGCAGAAGTTGCAGTGGGGAAATGAACAGACTGGTAAGGTTTTACCACCATGGAGATGCCAATGATTTAAAGGCTGTAATAAACCACAGCATTCAACAGTATGGCTATAAACATATAGTCTTAATAGGCTTCAGCATGGGAGGAAGTTTAACTTTCAGGGCCATTGCTGAAAAACCTTCATCAGTTCCTGAGCAGGTAAAGAAAGCCATTGGCTTTTCTGTTCCCTGTAGTTTAAAAGGAAGTGTAGATGCTTTGTCTACTTCAGCGAATCGGATTTATTTAAACCGCTTTTTAAAAAAACTGGGAAAGAAAATAAAAATAAAAGCAAAATTGTTCCCTGATCAGATTGATGCAACTGGATATGATCGTATCAAAACATTTATTGAATTCGATAACCGGTATACAGCACCCTTGCATGGGTATGAAAATGCTTTGGACTTTTATGAGAAAGCCAGCGTAGGTCCTATATTACATCAGGTGGCCGTTCCTTCTTTGGTAGTACAGTCGGTTAATGATCCTTTCTTATTACCGAATTGTATGCCTATTGACACAGCAAAGGATCATCCTAATTTATTTCTGGAAATGCCCAAACAAGGAGGACATTGCGGATTTATGATCAGAGGTCAGTCTTATACCTGGGCCGAAATCCGCGCATTGTCTTTTGCAGAAGATACAAGTTTACTATAATGGCCTGATCCAGATATTTCTGAAGCTAACCGGATTGCCTCCATCCATTCCATGGTCCTGAATCACCAGCGATTCCTTGTCTGCATGATTTTTATAAGAAGCTGCACCAATCCATTCTGTACTACCTAAAATGGTAACATTGTTCTGAACCAGCACTCCATTGTGGAATACAGTAATTGTAGCAGGCTGCTGTAATTTTCCATCAGAAAAGAAACGTGGCGCATTGAATATAATATCATAGCTCTGCCATTCTCCTGGTTTTCTGGAAGCATTTACCAAAGGAATATATTGTTTGTAAATACTACCTGCCTGACCATTTGAATAAGTAGGATTATTATAAGAATCCAATACCTGTAATTCGTATTTGCCCATCAGGAAAATACCACTGTTGCCTCTGCTCTGACCGTCTCCGGCAATGGTGGCGGGCGATCTCCATTCAATGTGCAACTGACAGCTACCAAATTTTTCTTTGGTTTCAATATCACCAGATCCTTTTACTACATTCAATATGCCCTGAGCATCTACTTTCCAGCCGGGTAGTCCCCCACCTTTTTTCTGAAAGGCATTCAGGTTTTTACCATTGAATAAAACAATGGCATCGG
>CALEST010000457.1 GCA_937907555.1 uncultured Sediminibacterium sp. | reverse complement strand
TTTTTCCCAGGCTGCTTTTAAGCAAAGCAAACGTGCTGCTTCAATTCTGGTAGCCATATCAGCCAATTTAAACTGGATTGCTTGATGGTGCATAATTTCTTTACCAAAAGCTTTTCTTTGCTTACTATAAGCCAAAGCCAACTCATAAGCTCCGCTGGCAATACCCAATGCCTGGGATGCAATACCGATTCGACCGCCGGCTAATGTTTTCATGGCAAATTTAAATCCAAATCCATCTTCGCCTATGCGGTTTTCCTTAGGCACTTTTACATCGTTGAACAGAATGGTATGGGTATCACTACCTCTGATACCTAATTTATTTTCCTTGGCAGCAACAGTAACACCAGGCCAGTTTTTCTCAACTATAAATGCATTGATTCCTTTGCTTCCCTTAGCAGGGTCTGTTTGAGCAATTACCAGGTAAACGGAAGCCGTAGAACCATTGGTAATCCAGTTCTTGGTTCCATTCAGTAAATAATGGTCTCCCTTGTCTTCAGCAGTTGTTTGCTGACTGGTTGCATCACTACCAGCTTCAGGCTCACTCAGCAAAAACGCACCAATATAAAGCGAATCATCTTTTCTTCCCTGTGCCAAAGGCGTTAAATATTTTTTCTTCTGCTCCTCATTTCCAAATGTTTCCAATCCCCAGCACACTAAACTGTTGTTCACACTCATGCTCACACTAGTACTAGCGTCTACCTTACTAATTTCTTCCATAGCAAGCACGTAACTTAATGTATCCATTCCTGCACCACCGTATTCAGGACTTACCATCATACCCATAAAGCCTAATTCCGCTAATTTCATTACTTGTTCGTAAGGGTATTTCTGGTGTTCGTCTCTCTCAATAACACCTGGTTTACATTCATTCTGGGCAAAGTCTCTTGCCGCTTTCTGTATCATCAAATGTTCTTCGCTCAACTGGAATTGCATGTTTTTAAATTTTATGCCGCAAAAATAAGCTAACAAGCGTTAGGATGTACTTTGTTTTTGAAAAATTTTACTTCTTGCTTTTTTTGGTAAACAAGTTATTGCTACAAGAAAAAAGGCCTTCTTTATTCTTTGTTTCAAGATTAAGGTATTTGCCACCCAGCACACTTTGTCCCATATAAGCCGGGTTATCTCCTCTTCCCAGAGGCCAGGGCCCTTCGGTATCCTGAATTTCAATTGCTGCAATACGGGCAAGGGTTAAAGCAAAATCCGAACAGTTATAATTACTAAGGTGGTATTGGTTAGAAATATTATGATCCAAATATTCCAGCAATTGTTCAAACTGGGTTTTGCTTACCATTTTTCCCAGTAGCTGATCCCAGTCATGAAAGGAATCATCTTTAATGACTGATTTTGCTTTGGGCGCAATTGGATTTACCGGTATTA
>CALEST010000456.1 GCA_937907555.1 uncultured Sediminibacterium sp. | reverse complement strand
CGGGGAAACCGGTTTTTATCTCTCTGCTCTTTTTCGTCTAAGGCAAGAGGCTTGCACAATTATGTAGTTAAAAAAGGAGGGGAATCGCATCCCAATGCAAAAGTTCAGTTTAAGTTAGGCGATGTAGTTACCACTTCCATTGATTGCAACAATGGCGAAACCATTTTATTACAACACGATACCAATTTGCCCAGACCTTATTCCTTGGGATTCAGGGTGCAGGGAACAGATGGTATATGGATGGACCTGAATAAGTCTCTATATATAGAAGGTAAATCGCCAAAAGCCCATCAATGGGAATCTCAGACAGAATGGTTTAATAAATATGACCATCCGCTGTGGGTTAGGTGGAGCAAGGAAACAGCAGGAGCTGGGCATGGGGGTATGGACTTTTTTGTGATTCACGCATTTATTGAATCCATTAAAAATCAGACGCCAACACCAATGGATGTATACGATGCTGCTTCCTGGAGTGCAATTACTCCATTGAGTGAACAGTCTATAGAACTGGGAAATCAAACAGTAGAATTTCCTGATTTTACCGGGGGACAATGGATGTACCGTAAACCAGTGTTTGCACTAAACGACCAATATTAATGGAAGCAGTACTGCAGAAATTTGGCATCCCCTCTGATGCATTGATGATTCCAATAACATCCGGAATCATCAACAAAACCTGGAAAGTTTGTACTGCAAATGGTAATTATATTCTGCAGCAAATCAATGATCATGTTTTTAGTAATCCGGAATTGATTCACGGAAATATTGCCGCCATAGCATCTTATTTAAAGAAAAATTATAGCAGCTATTTGTTTCCTTCTCCTATTCTGCATTCAGAAGGTAGCCAATTATTAAAAGAGCCTGGAGCCGGATATTTCAGGGTATTCCCTTTTATTGAAGGGACCCACACCATTGATGTGGTATCGAACCCTAAACAGGCTTTTGAAGCCGCAGAACAGTTCGGAAGGTTTACTGCTTATCTGGGAGGCTTCAATTGCAATCTGCTGAGTGTTACCATACCCGATTTTCACAATCTCAGTTTCCGCTATCAGCAATTTGAAAATGCGCTGAAAACAGGGAACCCGGAAAGAATTAAGGAAGAGAAAAATCTGATTGATAAACTCACCAGACTACATTTTCTGGTGAAGCAATACGATGCCATTACAAAAAACCATTCTTTTAAGAAACGGGTAACACACCATGATACAAAAATTAGTAATGTACTGTTTAATGAAGAAGGAAATGCAGTTTGTATCATAGATTTAGACACGGTAATGCCTGGTTATTTTATCAGTGATGTGGGAGATATGATGAGAACCTATCTGTGCGAAGTTTCCGAGAACGAAGAAGATATCAGTAAAATTAAAATAAGACCTGATTATTATTATGCTATTGTAGAAGGATATTATAAAGAGATGCAAAATGAATTAACAGCCGATGAAAAAAAGTATTTCTTTTTTGCAGGTCAGTTTATGATTTATATGCAGGCATTAAGATTTTTAACTGATTATCTCAATAATGATATCTATTATCAAATTCAGTATCCTTCGCATAATTTAGTAAGGACCATTAATCAGGTTGTTTTGCTTGAACGTTTGATGGAATACGAAACTGAATTTAAAAAAATGAAATTATGATTCGTGTACAATGCTTTCTGTTGCTATCATTTTTTTCTTTGAGTCTTTCTGCTCAAACATATCAACCAACACCTGCAAATATTCAGGCTAGAAAACATTTTCAGGATAATCGGTTTGGCTTATTTGTTCACTGGGGAGTGTCCAGTATGCTGGGGTCCGGAGAATGGGTGATGCAGAATCGCAATATCAAAGTGAAGGATTATGCAAGGTTAAAAGAAACCTTTTATCCTAGTCAGTTTAATGCGGCAGAATGGGTTACTGCTGCTAAAAATGCGGGTATGAAGTATATTGTATTTATTTCCCGACACCACGATGGCTTTTCCAACTGGGATACAAAGCAATCCGATTGGAAGATTACCAATACTCCATATGGTAAAGACGTATTGAAAATGCTTGCGGATGAATGTAAAAAGCAGGGCATACAGTTAGGCCTATACTATTCTACCCTTGATTGGTTCAGAGAAGACTATCCCTATACATCAGGTAGAACAGGCCAGGGTACTGGTAGAAAAACAGGTGGGAATTACGATTCTTATCTGCAGTTCATGAAAGCCCAGCTAACAGAATTATTAACCAATTACGGAGACATCATGTCAATCTGGTTCGATGGCCACTGGGACCAAACCAATCCGGAAGGTTCCGCTGACAGGTCATCCAGAATCGATTGGAAATACAATGAAATATATTCATTAATACATCAATTGCAACCACAGTGTTTAATAGGAAACAATCACCACCTCGATCCAATTCCGGGTGAAGACTTCCAGATGTTTGAAAAGGATTTACCAGGGCAGAACCATACAGGTCTGAGTTTTCAAAAGCCTTCGGATCAGTTGCCACTGGAAACCTGTGAAACCATGAACAATTCTTGGGGATATAATATTACGGATCATGCATACAAATCAACCCGACAAATCATTCATTATCTGGTGAAAGCTGCAGCTTTAAATACAAATCTGTTGCTGAATGTGGGTCCAATGCCCAATGGGAAAATCCAGCCGGAGAACCTGGACACACTTAAACAAGTAGGGACATGGATGGCTAAATATGCACCAACCATTCAGAGTACTTTCGGAAATATTTTACCAGCTCAGGACTGGGGTGTTATTACCGCCAGAGAAAATATTCATTATATCCATTTGCTCAATCCTCAGCAAAAGCCATTTATATTCATACCACTGGCAGGTAAAAAGTTGAAAAAGGCAGTTTTATTCTCAAAAGGAAAGCCAGTTAATTTTAAGCAGGTGCCGGAAGGAATTTTTCTGTATACAGAAGAAATGGAAATGGATCCTATTGATACTGTTATAGAATTAAACTGGCAATAACAGGTTGCCGAATTTATTTTAATCTTGCTTCGTGTGTTTTCTTTGCAATATCATGAATTACCTGGTCAATTTCTGATGCACAAACATTCAGGTCATTCAGTAAGATGGATTTTTCTACTTCATCTAGGTCCAACCTTTGAAGCAGGTGAACAATGCCCATGATTTTAGCAACCGGGGCTCTCATTACGTGTGACTGTAGCCAGGCAATATCCTGTAATTCCTTGTTTTTTGTTTCAATGGCACTGATATATTCAAGCCGATCTGTGATATCATTTACCAATATTACCCTCGCGTTTCTGCCTTTGTACTGAATAAAATTACTTTGAACATCTACGTCTATAATTTCGCCGTTTTTTTTAACATGTCTGAATACACCTGATAAAAAATCCTTTGGATATGCCCTGGCAATTTTTAATTGTTCTTCAAAAGCAGGCATGTCCTGTTGAGGCCTTATGTCTTTTAGGGTCATTTGCCGGAATTCGGATTCTGTATATCCATAGTGCTTTTGTGCTGCTTCATTTACGTCTAAAAATTCCAGTGTATCAATATCGTATACCCACATGGGTAGCGGGCTTAAATGGAAAAGTTCACTGTATCTTTTTTCTGATTCAGTTAGTTCATTGTTCTTTTTTAAACGTTCAATACAGTATATAATGCTTTTGTATAAGCCATCTCCTGTTAGTTCGTCTTTTAATAAGTAATCGGCAATTCCTTTGGAAATGGAATTGATGCTAAAATCTATATCCGAATAACCTGTTAACACAATTACTGGAGTATCAATACAGATTTCCAGAATATTTTCAATTAACTCATCTCCACTTTTATCGGATAGTGAAAGGTCTAATAATACTACGTCAAATTTATTCAATGTATTTTCAATACATTTTTTTGTTTCTTTAAAGCTTTGAGTATGAACGATATTCGGAGCATGGATATGCTCCTCTAAATAATCTGTGATTAAAAGAAAATCTCCTGGATTATCCTCAACAATTAAAATATTGTATATTTTTTTGTCTTTGATCATGGTTGGTTAATGAGGCAAAGTAACGGTTTGTACCCAGAAAATTTCAATAGATTCCATTACCGTATTAAATCCATCAACATCCGTGGGTTTGGTGATGTAGCAATTAGCATGGTTTTTATAAGAAGTTAATACATCTTGTTCGGATGAAGAGGTAGTTAGCATAATTACAGGAATCTGTTTTAATGTTTCAGATTCTTTAATATGGTGTAGTACTTCATGCCCGTTTTTCTTGGGCAAATTAATATCTAATAAAATAAAATCGGGCAATTCATTCTGTTCTATTTTCGCAAGATGGTCAAGATAATCAATAGCTTGTTTTCCATCCCGAATTACGCTTATTTTGTTAGCGAATGATCTTTCCTCTAATGCTTCTGTAGTTAATAGAATGTCACCCTCATTATCTTCTATCAATAGTATATGATTTGGCTTTACATTATGCATGGATACTCTTTTTAATTGTAAAATAAAACTTGCTGCCAGTACCTAAATCAGATTCAACCCATATATTACCCTTGTGTAAGGATACAATTTTTTTGCAGATTGCTAATCCAATACCACTGCTATTTTCATCTTGGTACTTATTTATTTTGTAAAATAAATCAAATATTTATTGGTGATTTTCTGGATCTATACCAATCCCGTTGTCTTCTATACAAAATTCCCATTCTGCAGGGTGGGATATACATGAAATTTTAATATAGGCTAATTTAGAAG
>CALEST010000455.1 GCA_937907555.1 uncultured Sediminibacterium sp. | reverse complement strand
TTTGGTGCAAGACCTGAACTGCTCTAAGATTCCCATGGTGATTGGGCAGAATGCTGATGGTAGCCCGCGTATGCAAAGAATTCCATGGCCTTATTATCCGTTTCTATCCGGTCATCAACCAAATCCCATTTCCAGAAATTTGGATAGGGTATTGCCGCTTTTTCCTTCCTCTATTGATACAGTAAAAGCACCGGGTATTACTAAGACGGTGCTATTGGCCACAGATACCAATAGCAGAAGATTACAAACACCGGCAATGGTGAGCTTGAATAGTGTTAGAACAGATGAAGATTTCGCTAGCTTTCAAAAAAGCTATATCCCTGTTGCAGTTTTGTTGGAGGGTCAATTTCAATCACCTTTCGCATATAGACTAAGTCAGGAAGCCTTAGATTCTTTACAACGAAATACAGGTAAGCCATTTATCACGCAAGCAGCCAAGTCTGGTAAGCAGATTGTGATTGCAGATGGAGATATTGTTACCAATATGGTTTCGCAAACCCAAGGTACCATGCAGATGGGTATGATTCCTTTAGAAAATTATCGTTTTGCCAATCGGGAGTTCATGCTCAACTGTGTAGATTATTTGGTAAGTGATCGTGCTTTGTATGAAAGCAGGAATAAGGATTTTGTCTTGCGTTTGCTGGATAAGGAGAAAGTTGTGCGTGATCGTGGGTTTTGGCAATTGATCGGTATTGGTATCCCCATTTTATTGATTATTTTGTTGGGATTCTTTATACAATGGCGCAGGAAGTCGACTTTTGCTGGGCCCTCAATGTAAATTATGATGACACATCAACTGGAGTATATTGTTTTTGGTATAGTATTGATCATTGCACTGGTGTTTGATCTTGGTCTTTTAAGTAAGAAGAATACAGTGATCACGATTAAGTCGGCCTTATGGCAGGCTTTGTTCTGGGTAGCGCTTGGTCTAGCTTATTGTGTATTCATTTGGGTGCAGGATGGTCAAACTTTAGCATTAGAATATCTGAGTGCTTATCTCATGGAGAAGAGCTTAAGTATCGATAATATTTTTGTCTTTACCATCATCTTCACCGCTTTTGGTGTGAAAGAGAAAAACTTCTCGCGTGTATTATTGATTGGGGTATTGTTGGCCATTGTATTCAGGGTAATCTTTATTACAGTAGGGGTAGCTTTAGTGAAGCAGTTTGAATGGATATTGTATGTATTTGGCGCTTTCCTTCTTTATACAGGTATCAAAATGTTTACGACCAATACGGAAGAAGCATTTGATCCCAAGGAGAGTAAAGTGTATCGTTTTCTGCAGCGTTTCTTGCCTTTGGTGCCGCATGATGGTGGTGGTCGTTATATAATACGTGAAAATGGGAAGCCAGTGTATACTACTTTGTTTGTTGTTGTGGTGATGCTTGGCGCTATTGATCTGGTATTTGCATTGGATTCTATTCCAACAGTAATGGGTATATCCAGAGACAATATGGTGATTTATACCTCGAATATTTTTGCTGTGTTGGGCTTGCGTTCCTTATTCTTTTTACTGCGTGGTGCCGTATCAAGATTTGACTATCTACAGCAAGGAATTGCCATCGTATTAATCTTCATTGGTGTAAAAATGTTGGGCGAGCATTTTATTGCTGAATGGGTGAGTAAGACTGTAGTAGTAAGTATTTCGCTTGCTATGATTGTGATCTGTATCAGCGGCTCTATTTTCTATTCTATCTTCATGCAGAAAAAAGGTTTGCCCAAAGATCAGGGTGATGCTTCTCAAATCAGCTAAATGGCTTCATATCAGTTGCAAGATATTGCCCGTATGATTGGTGCAGGGATACCTGCTGCTAATCATACCATTGAGTATCTGCTGACTGACAGCCGAAAATTATTATTTCCGCAGTTAAGCTTATTCTTCGCCTTACCTGGCCCTAGAAGACATGGGTATAGCTTTATTCCAGAACTGTATGCGAAAGGTGTGCGTTGTTTTGTGGTAGAGGAAGCAATCGATCAAGCTGCTTTTCCTGAGGCAGTAGGATTGGTTGTGCCCAATGCAAAACAAGCATTGCAACAATTGGCAGCACATCATCGTCGGCAGTTTCACTATCCTGTTATAGGTATTACTGGTAGTAATGGTAAAACCATTGTAAAGGAGTGGTTGTATCAATTAATGCAGGAGAAAGAAAATATTGTTAGGAGTCCTCGTAGCTATAATTCACAAATAGGCGTGCCGCTCAGTCTGTGGCAAATGAATGCGCAGCATAGTCTGGGTATTTTTGAAGCAGGTGTTTCTCAGCAAGGTGAGATGCAGGCTTTATCTGAAATGATTCAGCCGGATATTGCTGTGCTGACGAATATCGGTGAAGCGCATAATGAGGGCTTTGCGAATCATACAGCTAAAGCAAAGGAGAAAGCTTTGCTGTTTCAGCATGCTGGAAAGATAGTGGTTGGTGTAGATCAATTGCCTGCTTCTTTTGCTGTGCAAGCTGCAAGTGCTATGCAACAAGTATTCCGCTGGAGTAGAAAACAATCTGTAGAATTATTGATTACTGCTGAACAAATAGAGAAAGGAAAGACCACACTTGCTGCAACTTATCTAGGTGAAGCGGTTCAAATTACGATTCCTTTCACTGACCATGCATCTATCGATAATGCGATTACCTGTTGGGCTGCTTGTCTGGCAATGGGTTATTCCCAAGCTTATATTGAAGAACGCATGTTGCATCTGCAAGCAGTTGATATGCGCATGCAGTTGCGGAAAGCCATCAATAATTGTTTTTTGCTGAATGATAGTTATAGCTATGATTTAAATGGTTTATCGGTTGCGTTAGATTATTTAGATCAGCAAGCAGGTAGCGCATCGAAGATGGCTATTGTGTCTGATGTTTTGCAAACAGGTATGGATCAGGCTATGCGCTATCAGCGCATAGCAAGTGAATTGCAGCATCGTGGTTTTACTACATTAATAGCAGTTGGTCCGGAGATGTTGCATCATCAGCAATTGATACAGCAATATTTTTTTGGCACCATATTGCATTGCGCTTCAACGGAAGAATTGCTCAAGCAATTACAGCAAATGCCTTTGCGCGATCAGTATATTTTATTGAAAGGTGCC
>CALEST010000454.1 GCA_937907555.1 uncultured Sediminibacterium sp. | reverse complement strand
CATTCCAATTACCTTTGCACGCAAAATAAGGGTAAATGCTAATTGGATTTCAGAATGTAACGTTTGAGTTTGGGGCCAGAACCATTGTGGCAGACGCTACCTGGCATATTCAGCCAGGTGATAGAATTGGATTGGTGGGTTACAATGGAACCGGCAAGTCAACCTTATTGAAAGTTTTGGTGGGAGAATACACGCCTTCCAAGGGTACCGTTGAAAAAAGTAAGGAAACCACTATTGGATATTTACACCAGGATTTATTAAGTTTCGACACCGGCGATTCTATTACAGAAGTGGCTTTGGGGGCATTTGAAAGAGTGAGACAACTGGAAAAGGAAATTGAACAGTTGGGAATTGAACTGGAAAAAAATCACGAAGATGAATCTTTGCTTTTAAAGTATACCGACTGTTTACATGAAATGGATGTATTGGATGGATACAATATTCACCATAAAGCAGAAGAAGTATTGCATGGACTGGGTTTCTCCAATGAAGATCTGGGAAAACCATATCAACAATTCAGCGGAGGATGGAGAATGCGTGTATTGCTTGCCAAAATGATACTTCAACAACCCGATGTTTTGTTGCTGGATGAACCTACCAACCACCTGGATCTCCCTTCTATTGAATGGCTGGAAAAATACCTGGTGCATTATAAAGGAAGTGTTGTAATTGTGAGCCACGACAAATTCTTCCTGAATAGAATGGTAAATAAGATTGTTGAATTGTATCAGCAACAACTGCATATTTATTCTGGTAATTATGAGTTTTACGAAACAGAGAAAGCCATCAGAATAGAAATGCAGCAGAAGGCATTTGAAAACCAGCAGGATTACATACGCCAGCAGGAACGATTTATTGAAAGATTTAAGGCCAAAGCAAGTAAAGCTGCTCAGGCACAAAGTGTGCAGAAACGTTTGGACAAGCTGGATAAAATTGAAGACGTACAACTGGAAAGACCCAATATGCGTATTAATTTTCAGCTGGAAAAGATACCCGGAAAAATATTGGTTACGCTGAAAGATGTCACCAAAAAATTCGGAGACCTCACCATTGTTGAACATGGTGCTGCTGAAATTGAAAGAGGCGATAAAATTGCCCTGATTGGAGCCAACGGTAAAGGTAAATCAACCTTACTTCGCATGATTGCAGGTACAGAAACTTTTAGCGGTGAAAGAATCTGGGGGCATAATGTAGAAGAAAGTTTTTATGCACAGCACCAATTGGAAGCCCTGACTTTATCTAATACTATATTAGAAGAACTGCAGCAATGTGGCAGTAAAAAGACCGACGTTGAATTAAGAAGTCTGCTAGGCTCATTCTTATTCAGCGGTGACGATGTAGACAAAAAAATCAGGGTATTAAGCGGGGGCGAAAAAGCCAGGGTTGCATTGGCCAAAACTATTGTTAGCAGGGGTAACTTTTTAATTCTGGATGAGCCTACCAACCACCTAGACATGCATTCTGTAGAACTACTTGCAGAGGCTTTAAACAAATATGAAGGCTCTTATATTCTGGTGAGTCACGACCGTTATTTTATTTCAATGACAGCGAATAAAATCTGGGACATTGTAGATCATCAGATAAAGGAATTCAAGGGTACT
>CALEST010000453.1 GCA_937907555.1 uncultured Sediminibacterium sp. | reverse complement strand
GCTCCAGCTTCTGCCAGTGCTTTAGCTCCTGCACCGGTTCCTACATTCCCTGCAATAATGGGGAGGTTTTTAAAGTTTTTGCGCAAGGCTTTCAGTGCTTCAATCACCCCCTTGCTATGACCATGTGCAGAGTCTAACGTAACAATATCTACCCCAACATGCTGCAAAGCAGCTGCACGGTCCATTAAATCTTTGGTAATGCCTAAAGCCGCACCCACTCTCAGTCTTCCGAGATTGTCCTTTACGGCATTGGGGAAATTTCTGATTTGTAAAATATCTCTGTAAGTAATTAATCCTATTAATTTTCCCTGCTTATTTACAACAGGTAATTTTTCAATCTTGTACCTGCGAAGAATATTTTCAGCCTTCTTCATATCGGTACCTTCCGGAGCAGTAACCAGATTTTCCTTGGTCATTACTTCCTTTACTTTTTTCTTGTAATCGGTTTCAAAACGCAAATCCCTGTTGGTTAAAATTCCTACCAGTTTACCTGCATTGTCCACCACCGGAATGCCTCCGATTTTATTCTCTCTCATCAATTTTAAAGCGTCTCCAATGGTTGCATCCACCAGTAAGGTGATGGGATCAATGATCATTCCGCTTTCACTGCGCTTTACTTTTCTCACTTGCTCTGCCTGCTTCTCAATGCTCATGTTTTTATGCAGAATACCCAGACCGCCCTCTCTGGCTAAGGCAATGGCCAGGTTGGCTTCTGTAACCGTATCCATGGCTGCAGACAAAATGGGAACATTAATAATAATGTCTTTGGTTAAATGGGTACTGATGTTTACTTCGCGGGGAAGAATATCACTGTAAGCGGGCATCAGAAGAACATCATCGAAGGTTAAACCTTCACCAAAAAGACGGGAAGCAGAACTGCTTTTGCGGGATTGATTGAGATTTGTTGCCATAGGCAAAGATAGCAGATGCCGGAACTTTCTTCCAAAATTATTTCTGTTACCTTCGCAGCGGCTTATTCAATCGTTCAAAGTAATTCGGGCATTTAAGCAATGGAATCCAATACGCTACAACCGCATCATCGTTATTTTACCTTTCAGTTCGGGTTGCTCTGCGTGAGTAATTTTTTATTTTCTGCCAGCTTCAATATGATGATTCCTGAATTGCCCGGGTATTTAACTAAAATAGGCGGAGCGGAATACAAGGGGCTGATCATTGCTTTGTTCACGCTAATGGCAGGTATTTCCCGCCCGTTCAGCGGAAAACTAACCGATACCATTGGAAGGGTTCCGGTAATGGTATTTGGTTCCCTGGTATGTGTGGTTTGTAGTCTGTTGTACCCGGTGTTGACTTCTGTAGTGGGTTTTTTATTGCTGCGTTTTGTGCATGGGTTTTCAACGGGGTTTAAACCTACTGCTACTGCCGCTTACGGAGCCGATGTGGTACATGAATCCAGAAGGGGAGAAGCCATGGGTGCCCTGGCCATTGGCTATACCATCGGGGCATCAGCAGGTCCCATGCTGGGAAGTTACCTGGTAAATAATTTCGGATACAATCCTATGTTTTATGTATCTGCATTTTTAGCCCTGGGGTCGGTAATTATTTTATACAATGTAAAAGAAACCCTGCCCTCGGCACGCAAATTCAAATGGAGCGACCTGCAGATTCAGCGCAGTGATATTTTTGATGCTTCTGCTTTAAGACCAGCCATCATTACCTTATTGCTTTGTTTTTCCATTGGAACCATATTAACCATTGCGCCGGATTTTAGTGAACACCTGGGGCTGCACAATAAAGGAACTTTCTTTGCCTTTTTCACCGTGGCTTCGCTGTTCATTCGTTTTGTTGCTGGAAAAATTTCTGATCAATACGGAAGAATACCGGTTCTGATTGGATCCACTTCGGTACTGGTGGTTGCCATGGCTATTTTATCGCTTGCGGGATCGGTGCCGGTTATGTTGACCGGGTCTGTTTTGTATGGGCTAAGCTGGGGTATTAACAGCCCGGTGATAACAGCCTGGACGGTAGATTTATGCGAGCCGGAAAACCGAGGCAAAGCCATTGCTTCCATGTACATTGCACTGGAAGTAGGCATTGGTACAGGTGCATTGTTCTCCAGCTGGATTTATCACAACGATGCCCGTTTTTTTGTATGGGCTTTTGCTACCCCTGCAGTGCTTTCTTTAGTGGCTTGTCTGTTGCTGGTTAAATGGAATAATAAGCGGGCATCAGCGTAATTTGATTGCCGGGTAATACCTGAATAATCTGTTTCATTTCCAGATCAAAAATCAGGCTGGCCAATTCGCCAAAATCCATTTGAGTAAAAGCCAGCAATTCATCCGGTGAAAACAGTTCCTTTGTTTTTAAAAACGCAATACATTTTTTTTCTGTTTCATTTAAAGGAGCGGGAGCAGGCACCCAGTTCAATTGCTGTAAGAGATCTTCTGGATTGGTATAAATTGAAGCCCTGTTTTCCTGAATCAGTTTGTTGCAGCCCCTGCTGCGCTGATCGGTAATTCGGCCGGGTACGGCAATTACTTCGCGGTGGTACTGGGAAGCAAAATCGGCTGTAATGATGCTGCCACCTTTTAAAGCCGTTTCAATAACAAGTGTGGCATCAGCCAAGCCCGCCACCACCCTGTTTCTTTTAGGGAAATTGTGTTTCTCCGGAATGGTTTTGCAAGAAAATTCTGTAAGCAATCCTCCTTGCAGCATCATGGCTTTGGCCAGGTTTTTATTGGGGGGAGGATAGATTTCATCCAATCCGTGCGCCAGCACACCAATGGTTTGCAGTCCGTTTTCCAAAGCCAGTTGATGCGCAATGGTATCAATGCCCATGGCCAGACCGCTAACAATCAATACTTCTTTGGGCAAGGCTTTTAACAGCGTTTCAATAATATGATATCCATAAGCTGTAGGCATTCTGGTGCCTACAATACTAACGATTTTTGATGCGTTTACATTTGCTTTGCCTTTGTAAAACAAGAGCGTAGGTGCATCCGGGCATTCTTTTAATTTTTGCGGATAACCCGGGTCGGTAATAAAGAGAGGAAGAATCCGGTGCTGCTGAATAAACTGCAACATTTCAGTGCCTTTTTCATTGGGCTCAAAGGCTTTGATTTCTTTAGCCATTTTTTCTCTCACCCCTCTAACTGCGCATAAATCAGAAACGGATGCATTAAAAATATTTTCAACCGATTCAAATGCTTCCAGTAATAATTTCCTTGTAACAGGTCCAATAGAAGGAATCTGGGTAAAGGCAATTTTATTGCGCAGCGACTCATCCATAAATGCTTTTGCGAAAACTAAAACTTGCGGAAGAAATCGCTTGCGTATTTCTACTTTAGAGTCCGGTTATTTCAACGGATGTTCTTCTGTTTTTAGCCCTGCCTTCGGGAGTATCATTGCCGGCAATGGGTTTGCTGCTGCCATATCCTTTGTGCGCGAGTCTTTCTGCAGCAATTCCTTTAGACTGTATATACTGCACGATGGCCAATGCCCTGTTTTTCGAAAGCAAAATATTGTCTTGCTCTTTGCCTGTATTATCGGTGTGTCCGCTTATTTCAACTTTTAAAGATGGGTTCTCATTCAGCAGGTTCACCAATTTGTCCAATTCAATAGCAGCTGTTTCCGGTAAGTTAAAGGCATTGCTGGCAAATTCAATATTCTTAAAAGTAAACACCGCGTTCAATTGAATGGGCTCCAATGCAATGTTTTGAATATATACACTGTCGGCTTCTTTATTGGCCAGTGAATACTGAGCAGTATAGGGAAGATATCCTTTTCTGTTAACCGAAAGTGTATAGTTTTTTCCAACCGGAAGGGTAACAAAATAACCACCTGTTTCATCGGTTTGAATTTTCATTAATACCACGCGATCCTGGTTCTCAATTAACTCAACCAAGGAAGGCAATTTCTTTCCGGTGATTTTATCAGCAACAATTCCTTTCAGGTAAAGGGTTCGGATGGGTCTGATTTTTTCCTTCAATGGAAAGCGATACAAATCGAGTTCGCCCCTGCTGTCAAAACGATCACTGGAATAATAGGCAGTTAGTCCGTCTGCAGAAACAGCCATGCTCCCTTCGTTCTCAATGGTATTAATGGGATAGCCTAAGTTCTCAGGAATGCCCCATTCACCATTGCTGTTTTTTCTTGTAACAAATAAATCAGCTCCTCCATAACCGGGCAATCCATCAGAAGTAAAATACAGGGTCTGATTATCTGCATGAATAAAAGGAGCCTGGTCATCCCCCGATGTATTAATATGTGGTCCCATATTTTTTGCAGGAGACCATTTACCGTTGGGCAATCTTTCGCTATAATACAAATCCCTGTTACCATAGCCTCCGGGCCGGGTGCTGCTGAAATACAAAACTCTTTTATCAGGACTTAAACTGGGTGCACTCTCCCAGAATTCTGTATTAATGGAAGGTCCCAGATTTTCAGGTTCGCTCCATCCATCCGGTGTATAATAAGAAATGTATAAATCAAAATGATCGTATCCTCTTTCCGCAAACCTTCCGGTGAACAACATCCATTCTCCATCCTGAGAAACAGTAATGGCGCCTTTCTGTGCTTCTTCATTGATGCTGCCGCCAATCGGAACCGATTTTGAAAATTGCTTGCCGAGAATGGTACTTGAATAAAAATCTTCGCGCATGAATTTTCCCCTTCGGGTAAATACGAGTAAACTGTCGGTTACGGTAACCGATGGATAATATTCGGAAGAAGTTGAGTTAACGCTATCACCTAAATTTTCCGGAATAAAAGTATAGCTTGAGTCAGCCGCGTGTTGTTTTGCATAATCAATGGCAAACTGATAAGTTTTTTTTCTGTAAGCTGCACTACGGATGCTTCTATCGTTGAGTTTGGGGTTTTGCAGGAACCGGGTAACCGCATTTAGTGCTGCTTCAAATTGTCCATCCCCTGCCAGATTAATAGAGTAGGGAAGTAAATAAGGCTGAAAATAAACGGTGTCCAATGCCCTGCCCAATTCATAAAATTGCAGAGAGCGTTTGTATTGTTTTAATTCGCCAAAAACGCCTGCCAGCGAAAGATAGGCATCTGCAAAATTCTTATCTGCCTGAATGCTTTCCAGTAAAAAAGGAACGGCTTCTTTCAAAGCATCTTCTTTTAACAATCCAATGGCTTTGTCGTATAAGGCCATTGCTTTTTTATTCACCTTATCGGGGTTGTAGCTTTGAGCTGTAAGTGTAAAACAGCTGGCAAACAGTAGAAGAAAACAAAACCATTTTTTCATTGGGAACAAGTTCGTAAAATTTCGCAAGAGCCAGATTTAAATTCAATAGGCAATCTGTTAAATTTTTGGGCAATATACATTTACAGAAATAAAAAACCCGGCACGGGGCCGGGTTCTATATTGGATTTTAAAAATCTTTCCTTAGAAAGTTTTGGTTCCGTTAGGCTGGAAAGTATAACGGAAAGTATAATAACGTTGAGTGCTTAGTTTAACCGCATCAGGCGCAGTAGTAGCAGGAGTGGTTCCTCCCTTGTAGTAGTTCAGAATTTCAACTTTGGCATATTTGCCGGTAGCTGTTCTGATTACCAACACTCTTCCCGGGATTGGGTTTACCAATTGATTGATGCCATCGTAAGCATACCATGCTCTGTTGCTTCCGGTAGGAATAGCGAAAGCAGTAGGTGCATTGTCTACTCTGAAAGAAGAGTCTGCAGGAATGGTTTTTAAATCATCAAATAAACCAACAAATACAAAAGCACCAGCTCCACCAGGACCACTGTTTCCGCTATTGGTAGCAATCGTAGTTCCTTTGAAAGCTAAATCCCATTTGTTGCTGGCACTATCAGAAGCAGGAACAATTTTATTGGATTCTAAACTAAAGAAAGTATAGCGACCGGCACCATAAGGGAAGCCACCTGTTGGCGGAGCACCAGGGGTAATGCCAATAATAGTATCAGCAGGTAAATCTTTTACAGTAATTGTTGAAACCACATTGGTGCTTCCTCCATTGTCTTCTTTGGAACATGCTACAAATCCTACTGCAATGCCTAACACTAAAATCATCTTTTTCATCTTGCTCATTATTTATGGTTTTTATTAAAAAATTGATAAGACACGGTTAAATAAAAAGTTCTGCCAGGTAAGTTGGGAAGGTTGATAACATCGGTATAGTTGAGTAAATTATCGGTACCACCCTGAATGCTTAGCCCTTTCTTGAATTCATATCCTGCAGCCGCATTCAATTGAACATACCCTTTTGCAAATGCATCATTGGTATTAAATAGTCCATTCCCATCGGTATCGGTTGTGGTCCATCTGCTTCTGTAAACCACACGGGCATTGGCAAAGAATGCATTCTTTGAATACAATATTTTAAAGTTGGCCATATGCTTGCTCCTGTTGGGTAATCCCACATATTCACTTCTGCTCATTCTTCTGCTGAAGCCATTCTGGTCCCTGGTAAAAACCTTTCCGGCATTGATGGCATCAATCTCTGCCTGATCTCCGGTTAATAAAAACTGATAGCCTGCAGTAAAAGAAAGGGTTTTGTTTAGTTTGTACTGCAGATCGGTTTCAATACCCTGTGTAAAGGCATTCTTTACATTGAGATAACTAAATATTTGTGCACCACCGGTTCTGTAAGCCACCAGTCTGCTATCAATTAGGTTTTCAATATTGTTTCTGAATATATTGGCACTAACCGACCATTTGGCGTCCTGAAAATGTATCCCAATATTGAATCCGGTAGAGAACTCAGGTTTAAGGGTATTCAAACCATAGAATGCCGGTTCCAGACTGCTGATCTGTCCCAGTCTGTTGAGTTCACCAATAATTTTTTGTGCTTCCACAGAACCGAATACACTGTAGCTGCCAGCAGCTGTGTTGGTAAAATTAAGGTAGAGCTGTCTGAAGTCAGGTGCTTTGAAACCCCTTCCCACACTGGCTTTCACCGAAAGTTTAGGATTTATTTTATACTGTAAGGCCAGTTTGGGACTGAATGCAGCTGCAAATAATTCGTTGTGGTCGTAACGGGCACCTCCAATTAAGGTTAACTGTTCAAGGGCCTTCCATTCTGTCTGCAAATACGCATATCCAATTCGATTGGTCTTAACACTGCTGCTATTATCGTAACGGGTGCTTCTGGCTGTTTCATGAATATAACCTCCGCCTACATTCATTTCCAACCGATTGCTGAATTGAATATCGGTCTGGTTTTCTGCTCTTCCGAAGCTTTGTCTGAACTCATCTACATAAGGAGCTCCGTTGTCGGTAATCAGGTCCTGAATGCTTTTGAAATAGGTGCCGTAAAGACGGGTAGTATTTTTTACTTTTTCATTGAACTTATGTGCCAGTTGCAATGTGGTATTGAGGTCATTGTTTTTTTCGTATCCCACCGAATTAATGGCATTGCCATTGTTGGTAACGGTAATATTGTTCTTGATGGTTTCGTTGTTTAGTCTGAAAGAAACGCTAACCTGTGTACGATCGCTGATGCGGTATCCCAACTGGTGTTGTTGGGTAATTCTTTCAATGGGAGCAATGCTTCTTTCCCTGCTGTTCGGACGGATGCTGAATCCATCGGTGCGATAAAAGTTTGCGAAACCCTGGTAGTTGATGCGATTGTTTCTGATACTTCCTTTTAATCCGAAATCAGCGGTATTGTAAGTGCCATACCTTGCAGTTACTCCAAGCGTATTCATTTTGGATTTGTCGGTGATGATATTGATTACACCAGCCATGGCTTCGCTTCCGTACAAGCTGGAAGAAGGTCCTCTCACAATTTCAATTTGTTTGATATTGCCTACTGCAATTCTTCTTAAATCGAGTACACCACTGGTTCTTCCAATCAGGGGTTCACCGTCTATCAGAATTAATGTGTAGTCGGGATTTAAACCCTGCATGCTTACACCGGTTCCGAACCCATTGGTCATGAATAATCCGGTTTGCTCAGAAAGAATATCCGATAAACGAAGAGAACCCGCCTGCTGAATGGTTTTTTGAGAAATGATCTGCACGGGAACGGCTACATTGGTTAGTTTTCTTTCTGTTTTGGTAGCAGTGAAAACGGTGATGGCATTTTCGCCAATCAAAGTATCTTTTTGCTGTGCAGCATTGTTGTTTTGTGCAATCAATGTTTGTGAAAGAAATCCCGCGCAAAGGGGCAATATAAACCGCATCATCATGCTCACGAATTAGAATGCAAATTTGCACTCGCATTTATCGTGAATTGTCACGGAACTGTAGAACGAAACAAAGCCAATTGCTTTTTACAAAGCAGTGACAATTGACCTGCTGGTCGGCAGACCTTGGTTAAGGAATGTTTAAATATTTATGAACCTGCAAACTCAGGCGCCATTGGGGATTTTCTTTGATATAATCCAGTATCAGCGGCGTCATTTCACTGGCTTTTTCCCATTCGGGCTGCAGGTATAAATGGCAATTGGCAGGAACCTGTGCGGCGTATGCTTCCGCCCATTTAAAATCGTGTTTATTAAAAATTACCACTTTCAGTTCATTGGCTTTTTCAATCACTTCAGTTAAGGGTGCTTTGAACTTTTTAGGAGAGAGACAAATCCAATCCCAATAACCACTTAAAGGAGAAGAACCGGAAGTTTCCATATTGGTTTCAAAACCTGCGGTATGCAAGGCTTCAGTTAAAATATCCAGATTGTGCATCAAGGGTTCTCCGCCGGTAATCACAGCCAGTCTTCCCGGATAACTACTGGCTTTGGCAACAATTTCCTCCACCGAAATTACCGGATGCTTACTGGCGTCCCAGCTGTCTTTTACATCACACCATACACAGCCCACATCGCATCCGCCCAGTCTGATAAAATAGGCAGCGCGTCCCTGATGAGCACCTTCTCCCTGCAAAGTGTAGAAGGCTTCCATAACCGGCAGTTCTGATCCCTCGGGCAATTGCATTATCCTCTGTTATTTAAATAAGCTTGTAAAGTATTTTTCAGTAAACCTGCAATGGTCATTAAACCCACACCACCCGGAACCGGTGTAATGGCACTGGCAACAGCTGAAACAGATTCGTAGTGTACATCCCCTTTAATTCTGAATCCTTTTTTAGCAGTGGCATCAGTAACGCGCGTAATACCCACGTCAATAATCACCGCACCGGGTTTTACCATATCGGGTGTTACAAATTCAGGTTTACCCAGGGCAGCTACCAGAATATCTGCCTGCTGGCAAATCTCTTTCAGGTTGGGCGTATGCGAATGGCAAAGGGTTACCGTGCAATTTCCCTGAGGAATATTACTACTTAATAAAATGCTCATGGGTCGGCCCACAATATTACTTCGTCCAATCACTACGGCGTGCTTTCCCTTGGTAGGAATGTTAAAATGTTCCAGCATTAATAAGATACCGTAAGGGGTAGCGGGAATAAAAGTAGGAAGCCCTTGTACCAAACGACCGATATTGCTGGGAT
>CALEST010000452.1 GCA_937907555.1 uncultured Sediminibacterium sp. | reverse complement strand
ACCAGTCTTTGGTTCCGTGAATGATATAGGTATGACAGTTCACTTTTCTGATCCACTGATCGGTTTGTAATTTAAATCGCAGGGTTAGCTTGTGTGGAATAAAGGGCGTAAATCTTTCTGCTACTTTAATGAAACTGTAATAAGGGGCATCTAATATAAGGTATCTCGGGGTATTGTCTGCTGCTATCTTGGTTGCAAATCCACTCCCCAGGCTTCTGCCATATACCAGCATATGATGTTCCGGATACTTTAGTTTGAGTTGCTCGTACACAAACTGCATGTCGGCCAGCATTTCCTTCTCACTTCTTTTGCCTGTGCTTTTTCCAAAGCCACGATAATCTACCAGCACCACATCGTACTGAAAGCGGTAAAAATCCTTGGCATATTTTGCCCAGCCTTTGATGCTTCTGGAATTGCCATGGAAATACAGGATCAATCCCTTGGGTTCTTTAACGTAAAAATGCAAACCATTGATCCGGACTCCGGGAGCTATATCAAAAAACAATTCCTCAAAAGGAGCGTCGTATTTGTATTCAAAATCGGGGGCCAGTTTTTCGGGTTTGAAAATAAGTTTCTCCTGGATAAAGTATCCAATAATTACAATGAGTAAGTAAGCTCCTAATACATACAATAGAACGGTACCCAAATGATTTAATTTTAATCTTCCCCTTCCGGAAAGATACGGGATAGTTTCAACTTGGAAACCGGTGCCACAATCAATGGGAATTTCTCAATGGTAACATTGCTCGGATCCAGTCCAAAACCCCTTTCTTCGCTCAGCGAAATTTCTTTCAGCCAGAAATAGAGTTTCATAACGATGCGCTCGAAGAAAGGCAATTCATTGTCCTGGCTCAGGTATTTTTCCATTACAATGAACTGGAAGTCGCCAACAATATTGTTTTTCTCCAGACTTTCGTAGCGGCTGGTAATATTTACTTCTTTGTTTTTCACCAGTTCTTCTACCACTTTTCTAAACATAAGATTGATGCGGTGTTCTACCCTGAATCCCAGTCTGAATTCTATGCGGATAATATCGTTGGGAATGATATGTTCAACATTGTACTCACAAGTATAAGGGTCGTCTAAAACATCCACGTGAACAAACCAGTAGATATCGGCTCTTTTGGGTTTCTTATTCAGTATAGAGTAGATAATCTTGTGTTCAATTTCATTGTGGTTATTGGCACTGGTCATATACACCAGGTGGGTGGCATATTTGGGAATGCTTTTGTCGTTGCTGAGTTCCTGAATCATTGGGATATAATTCTCCAGACGAACAAACTCTACATAACGATTTTTAATTTTACGGCTTCTGAACCAAACATACATTACCGCAAACAAGGCGCCGCCTACCAGTAATGTAACATAACCGCCATGTACAAATTTTTCCATCAAGGCAATCAGAAAGGCCGATTCGTAAATAAGATAAAATATCAGGAAGACATAAATCCAGACAGACGCTGTTCTTTTGAGTACTAAAAAGTTAGCATATAAAATGGTGGTAGTTAACATGGTTACTACAATAGCCAATCCATAGGCGGCTTCCATTTTAGAAGATTCTCTGAAATATAAAACTATTCCAAGGCAGCCCAGGAATAAGATTAAGTTGATTCCTGGTACAAATAACTGTCCTCTTTCTTCTGAAGGATATCTTACTTTCATTTTGGGCCAGAGATTCAATCGAAGGGCTTCACTGATTAAAGTGAAAGAACCGGAAATCATGGCCTGACTGGCAATAATGGCAGCAGAAGTTGCAATGATTACCCCTATGATGATAAACCAGCCTGGCATTAAATCGTAGAATGCATTGATGCCAAATGCTGATTTGTTAGCTGCATTTACTAGCAAGCCTTTATGGGTGCTTAGCAATAAAGCCCCCTGGCCAAAATAGTTCAATAATAAACAGATCTTTACGTATATCCAGGAGATTCTGATATTACTTCTGCCGCAATGCCCCAAGTCAGAGTATAAAGCTTCAGCTCCGGTTGTACACAGAAAAACTGCCCCCAGTAACCAGAAGCCATTGGGATACGTAGTTAGTAATTTGATACCATAATAAGGATTCAATGCTTTAAAAACAGACAAATCGCTGCCGAGATTAGCAAGACCAAGTACAGCTAGCATCGTGAACCAGATCATCATGATCGGGCCAAACAATTTTCCAATACTTGCCGTGCCAAATTGTTGCATAAAAAAGATAGCAGCCAGAATGCCAATTACAATAATTACAATACTATCGTTGGTAATGGATTGCATGGCGGGTAACTCTTTTAACCCTTCAATGGCAGAAGTAACCGAAATAGGGGGGGTAATAATACCATCTGCCAATAAAGCCGCTCCTCCAATCATGGCAGGAATAACCAGCCACTTTTTTCTTCGCCTAACCAGTGCATACAGCGCAAAAGTTCCTCCCTCGCCTTTGTTATCCGCATTCAGAATCATCAACACGTACTTGACTGTTGTTTGGAGTGTAATGGTCCAAATGATACAGGATAAAGCACCAATAATCAATTCCTCTGAAATAACCCGGTTGGTAATAATGGCATTAAAAACGTAGAGAGGGGAAGTGCCGATGTCACCGTAGATAATTCCTAAAGCAATCAAGAGACCTGCACCGGTAACTTTGTTGATATTTTTACTCACAAAAGAAGCGTTGAAGCATTAAATTGAATCAATGTTTAACAAATGTATGGGTAATTTGTATAAACCAAATGATTGGTACAAACCGTACATTTGAATTATAAAGATAGTACGTATGAAAAGGTCATTTCTGTTTTTTTTATGGGCCATGTTAGCAACTTGTGCATCGGCATCTGCTCAGAATATTGTTTATTCTGAACCAGACCGGGATGATCCTCGTACGTTGAATTTTGAAGTGATTGGTAAAATAGGAGGGAAGTTCCTGATTTATAAAAATGCCAGGGACGATCATTTCTTTTCTGTTTACGATGCAGAAATGAAATTAAATGCCAAAGTCAAAGCCGATTTCCTGCCTTCCAGAACTAAAATCCTGGGTACCGACTTTTTAGCCTACCCCGATTTTACCTATTTTATTTACCAGTACCAGCAGAGAAATATCTACTATGTAATGGCGGCGAAAATTGGACCCGAAGGAAAAATTATGGGAGAAGTAACCCTGCTGGATACTACATCGGGTATGGGATACACCGCCAATAACAGAATCTATACCATTGTAAACAGCGAAGACAAGCAAAGACTGGGTGCATTCAAAATCAGTACCCGCAACGAAAAGGAACACGTGATTATTTCCTGTGTTTTCAACAAGGAACTCAATCAGCTGGAGAAAGTAAGGATTCCGGTTCCCATGCCAGACAAAAATGATTATCTGGGAGAGTTTGGTTTAGACAATGAGGGCAACCTGGTTTGTTTAAGAGAGTCCTCCGTGGCTGCCAATGAGAGTGTGAATAAAGTAAGTCTGGTGATTAAAACACTAGGCAGCATCAATCCCACCATCAGTGAAGTAAAAGTAAAGGGACTGTTTCTGGACGATACCCGTATTAAAATTGATAACCTCAATAAAAAAATCCTGATTACTTCTTTTTTCAGTAAGCAGAAAAGAGGCAATATTGATGGGTTGTATTATACCCTTTGGGACAAGAGTAACGGGACTGAATTGCTGAATGCCACAACGGTGTTTACCGAAGAATTCAGGGCAGATGTAAAAGGGGAAGGTTCTACTAAAACGGCCTTCAACGATTTTTATCTGAAGAACCTGATCCTGCGCAGAGACGGTGGATTCATGATGATTGCCGAATCGGCCTATATGAATTCCAGAGGAAACAATTTCAATCGCTGGGACATGATGAACCGCAGTCCTTTTTTTAACCCTTATTTTGGTTCAGGATTTGGAATGGGTATGGGATTCGGCGGCTACTACCCTTATGGCTCGGGCCTCAATGCTTATCCCTGGGGATCTCCCTGGGGGATGAATAATCTGGGGGGCAATAATGTTACCCGGTATTTTTCGGACAATATTGCCATCATTTCTTTTGAACCCGATGGAAAAATGGAGTGGAGCAATGTCATCCGTAAAACGCAGTACGACGACAATACCGATAATTATATTGGCTATGGTTTAATGAATTCAGGAGACCAGATCCGTTTTTTGTTTAATATCCAGGAGAAACGCAACAATGTGTTGACCGATCAGGCAATGTCTCCACAGGGGCAGATTGATCGCAACCCCACCATCAAGAATCTGGAAAGAGGATACGATTTCATGCCCAGGCATGCCAAGCAAACAGGATCCAGACAAGCCATTATTCCTTGTATGTACAGGGGCTTCACCTGTTTTGCCAAAATAGATTATTAACTTGCGTCCGTGGTATTTTTATTCAGAGACAAATCGATCATTAATATATTATTTGTACTGCTGCTTTGTCTGCTGGTGCATGCACATGGTTTCTTTTTGCCGGTTCCGGTAGAAGCCAATCTAAACACCGGCTACCTGGGGTTTCTTTTGCAGCATTATCTGAAACCATTTC
Organism: uncultured Sediminibacterium sp.; assembly: GCA_937907555.1. Taxonomy (GTDB): domain Bacteria; phylum Bacteroidota; class Bacteroidia; order Chitinophagales; family Chitinophagaceae; genus Sediminibacterium. The sequence goes on along the minus strand of CALEST010000452.1, from coordinate 1,971 downwards.
TGGGAGGCGCAGGTTTTTGGGTATACATCCTTATTGTAATGATACAGGCACTGCGGCTTAACTTTTTACTGGCAGAGCAGAAAATGTTCCCCAATGCAAGTTATACCGTAGCCATGACCTATGTGTTGCTAACCGGATTGTTTCCGGAATGGTCTGTTATTTCACCGGCTTTATTAGCCAATTTTCTGCTGATCTGGATTTATATCAAGTTAACCCGGTTGTACAACAATCCTGCACCCAAAACCCTCTTGTTTAATATTGGATTGCTGGTTGCCATCATGGTCTTGTGCTATCATCCAACTGCAATGGTTGTGCCGGTGGTGTTGTTTGCGTTGGGCATTATGCGGGCCTTTAAATTACAGGAATGGTTTACCCTGATAATGGGGATGGTTCTGCCTTACTATTTTCTGGCATCCGGATTGTATTTAACGAATCAACTGCCCCTGATCAGCAACTGGTTGCCCGATTGGGAAATACCGAGCCGGTTTACCCCGCTGATGCAGTCGGAGTGGATTGGTTTGTCGGCTTTTCTGATCAGTTTTTTTATCGGCCTTTTTTTCTGGCAGCAATTCAACAGCAGACTGGTGATTCAAATGAGAAAGAACTGGTCTTCCCTGCTGGTCATGACCCTGATTTTGGCGATTGCCCCTGTTGCATTTCATCATGCAGGTTTTGAAGCAGCATTGCTTTGTTTGGTGCCTGTTGTGCCTTTTGCTTCCGCCAGCTTTTCATTTCCGAGGCGCTTGCTTTTCCCCAATTTAATATTCTGGCTGCTTTTGGCCGTGGTTATGTACAATAATTGGCAAATCGTTAAATTTTAGGCATTCTTTCTCTTTCTGGATTGTACCTTTGTGCCTAAATCTTAATTACATGAAACTAGGGGTGGTGGTTTTCCCGGGATCCAATTGCGACAGAGACATGCAGGATGCATTACAGAACGACCTGAACAAGGAAGTCATTATGTTATGGCATAAAGACAAGGATTTGTCTGCTTTCACAACAGATGATTGTATTGTTCTGCCTGGTGGATTTTCATATGGGGATTACCTCCGTTGTGGTGCCATTGCCCGATTTAGTCCAATGATGCAATCGGTCATTGATTTTGCCAATCGCGGCGGCAAAGTATTGGGGGTTTGTAATGGATTTCAGATCCTTTGTGAAAGCGGCCTTTTACCTGGCGTGCTTTTGCAAAATGCCAATCAACAATTTATCTGTAAGAACGTTTATATAACCAATCCTGCAACAGGTGCATTGCAGATTCCGATTGCACATGGTGAAGGAAGATTTCATGCAGATGAAGCAACCCTGGATGAATTGGAAAAAAACAACCAGGTATTATTCCGTTATTCTGATGCAGCAGGAAATATTACTGCAGCGGCCAATCCAAACGGAGCGGCCAGAAATATTGCAGGTATCAGAAATGCAGGAAACAATGTATTTGGTATGATGCCGCATCCGGAACGTGCTACTTCGCCCAGTTTGCACAACCTGGATGGATTGAAAGTATTTGAGTTATTGTCTATTCAATAAGAGAAGATGAAAAAAATATTAAGCGTATTCATTGCTTTACTGAGTGTGGCTTTTGTGAGTGCACAAATTAAAGACCCGGTTTCCTGGACCTTTGAAGCAAAGAAAAAATCAGCAGACAGCTACGAAATAGTAATTACAGCCAATGTTCCCAAGCCCTGGCATATGTATTCTCAGAATATGCCATCCGGAGGTCCTGTTCCCACCAAACTTGTATTCAATCCTAACCCGTTGGTAAAACCACAGGGAAAACCAAAGGAGCAAGGTAAACTGGAAAAAATCAATGATAAGATTTTCGACATGGAAGTATTGTTCTACAGCGGTAAAGTAGTGTATACACAGATAGTAAAAGTGAAGCCAGGCATCAAAACCAATGTAGCAGGATATGTAAACTATATGGTTTGCGACGACGAACAATGCTTGCCTCCAACCAAAAAACAATTT
>CALEST010000451.1 GCA_937907555.1 uncultured Sediminibacterium sp. | reverse complement strand
AGGCCTGACTAGACATGACCAGAAATTTTTGCCCACTGGTGTTGTGCACTTGAAGCATATTGCCGGCAAACCGGTTCATCTGATCAAAACTAATTTCAATTATTTTCTTATTGGTATCCTGTATTTGTTTAATCACCCTTTCTTTTTCCTTTATGTCTTTGATAGACTCAAGACATATAATTACGTATTCATCCGCCACACACATCATTACATTGGTATGATAGATAGGGTCACCCGCAACATCTACAGAAGTAAATGCTACAGGTTGGTAATTCATCTTATGGCAAAACTCTTCCAAAACGATTAAATGCGTTCTGGGCGATAAACAGGCATAAGCAATTTTGTTTTCTCTGTCAAGTACCATGCTGCCTGTTCCCTCAAGAAAAAAGTTCCTGGATTCATTGTTTGTAAAATCATTGGTTTGATGAATCCTGAATTTTTCTGCAATGGCAGACAGAACGGTTGGCTTTCTTTCCATTCTTCTGTTCTGTGCAAACATTGGGTAAAGACAGATACTTCCATCTTCATGAAATGAAATCCAGTTATTAGGAAAAACAGAGTCCGGAGTATAGGGGTCGGCAGTGTCTTCTACCACCGTTACATCAATATTGTTGTCTTTTAGTTTTTGAATAAAGGATTCAAATTCCAATCTGGCTTTTTCCTGTATGTTTTTTTCTTCCGATGGAATCTGGAAGCTATTGTTTACGGCTGTTTCTGCATTAAAGCTGAAGTTTACCGGTTTAATCATTAATAAATGACTCGTATGTTGCATAATTAGATAGTTAAGGGTTCTCTCCATAATGGCATGCTCATGCAATGGAATCCACCGCGTGCACGGGATAATTCTGCAGATGGCATTAAAATAAAAGTGTCTTTTATCTGATCGGTTGTGATACTTCCAGTTTCAAGCTGCTGTAGCAGATCTTTTACGCCAACAATGGTAAATCCTGCATTCTTAAAAGCTTCTGTTGTTTTGTCGTTTCTGTCGTAGCCTAATACAACACCTTCCTTTAGTGCAAGCAAATTACAGGAGTCGGTCCATTGCTCTCTTGCGCTGTAAGGAAACTCATTGTTTCCGGAGAAAATAATCTGTACTTCTTCCTTACATTGTAAATCTACTTTACTAATATCAATTAGCAGATCTTCTAAACTATCAAAGGAAACGGGCTCTTCAGGTCTGTTTCTGTGAAATTGAAGTATTTTTATTTTTTCTTCTTTTTTTATTTCCAGCATTCTTTCTACCGCTGTTTCATCTTCATGCTTTACTGCTTTTCTGGAAAAATTTCCCAGCATAACCCATACGTTTCTTTTTACTTGTGTAAATACCGTATCAATATGCATGTAATCTCTCTTCTTTGGAATCTTTACGATCGTAACTTTTTCCATCAATTCCATTTCAAAAAGTGTCTGAGTTATTTTTACTGCTGCTTCCGAAGAAGTTCTTTCACTCACACCCACCAGAATATGATTCTCGCTTACTACCATGATGTCTCCACCTTCCAGCGTGATTTTTCTTTCATCTTCTTCTTTTGGTAGTAAAAAACTATGATGTGAATCGGAGAGTTCAATAATTTTTCCTGTGAATTCTGCAAAAAGCGGGTGGTTGAAGAAAATGTATTTTGCCAGCAGAGCCTCTCTGGTTCTGGCTTTTTTGGCCGGCTTGTTCAACAATACATGGTCTTTGATGGTAATCCCCAAATCGCGGGTGAAAATGAAATTCGGTATGGGAGCAAACAGCAATTGTCTGTTGGCGGCAGTTCCGGAAATCAGCGTTTTGGCCAGTTCGTTGGGTTCGTAGGTCAACAGCTCGTTTTGCATCTGATACGTACAACCTTCAATGGCACAAATAGAAGACACCAATTGCGTTTTAATGGCTTCGTTCCCTAATAAGTCGGAAAGCAACCATTGCAATTCAATTACTTTATCAGACCGATAGAAATCAGGATGTTCTGGCTTGTAAAATGACCTGTTTCCTTTTTCTGAATCAACCTCATTCAATTTGCCTTTTATTTTTTCAGGATCCAGAAAGTACAACAGGATTTTGGTATAGTAGTCGTATTCGTCTTTTCGAATGGTGTCTAAGTGAACAATGTCTTCAAATAACCAGTCCTGGGCTTTAGAGGGAACTACCTTCCCCAGACCACTGTCCGGACTATGAACCAATAATCGTCTTAATGTTCCTATTTCTGATGTTACGGAAACTTTCATAATAATTTATTTTAGGCATATGTATGGCATATGCTTCGATTACAAATGAGTAAATTAATGGGAAGTAAAATAGGTTCTGCAATAGCAGTAGACCTACGTCAGTGATCGGGCATGGGGTTAAGGCCATGGTACATCCATGCAAAATGGGCTGTTAAGAAAGATATGGTAGTACAATGGTTCACTAGATGAAATTACAATTTTATTTCAAATGGCAAGGTTCCCTTCAAAGTTCCGGAGGATTTTATAGGTCTGAAACGTACAAACATATCTTCACTATACCATTTCTCCTGATAGGTTTTCTTAATAACTGTGGCATGCTCCTGCATTTTATAGGCGAAGTCCTTCATAGCAGCCTTAGATTCCCAAATACTGAAAGTTGCCTGTTTAACCCATGGAACTTCCCCAATGCCAATAGAAGTAATGAATCCCTTAGCTCCTGACATCTGATCCGCGATGGCGTCCACATGCGACCAGAATCTGCCCAATTGAGAAAACCTGATGGTTGCCCTTGTGAGTACGCAAATAGGGCCTTCGTAACTTGTTTGTTTGGGTAAATTACCAAAAACAGCTTTCTGATCCCAGGTTCCGTGCCCTTCAATAGGCTCTAATTCCAGCTCCCATATTTCACAACCAAAAAAGCGCCACCAATAGGTAATTATTTTAGGAGTTTGTAAATTTCCGTTTTCAGCAGTGAGCAATAATGCCCATTGTCGTAAATCAGGTGTTTTATCAAAACTTCCGTTCTTGCCACACCCCATCAGTTTATAAAAAGATATTTTTCTGTTCAGCCACAAAGGCAGTCGGAATATTGCCATGGACAAAAATCCAGCCCAGCCTAAAAATGCAGGGTACCTGACAATATGTAAAGTTGCAATCATACAGTAAATTAAACTAAATTTCAATCATGAAATCGATTGTGCATCATATTCAACTTCTGGTAAACACCAGAATGCATACAAATGTTTTACGCGGTCCCGAACTGTCTTTGCTTCCAACAATTGCCGATGCTTATCTGGTTATTGAAAATGGAAAAATACTTCGGTACGGCCCCATGCAGGAATTGAGCAAAGAGGAGCAGGCAGATGAATGGATAGATGCAAAAGGAGCTACAGTTTTGCCTGCCTGGTGCGACAGTCATACGCATCTTGTGTTTGCTGAAACCCGAGAGGAAGAGTTTGTTGATAAAATAAAAGGGTTGAGTTACGAAGCCATAGCAGCAAAAGGAGGGGGGATATTGAATTCTGCCCGGAAGCTGGCCAATTGCAGCGAAGACGAACTGTTTGAAAGAGCCATGATCCGCTTGCAATCACTGATGCATCTGGGTACCGGAGCCATTGAAATAAAAAGTGGTTATGGATTGAATACAGAACAGGAATTAAAAATGCTAAGGGTAATTCAACGCATTAAAGCAGTAGCGCCTATTCCGGTAAAAGCCAGTTTTCTGGGAGCACATACTTTTCCGCTGGCTTACAAAGAAAATCATGAAGGGTATATTGCTGAAATCATCAATGAAATGCTGCCTGTTATTGCCAGCGAAAAACTGGCAGACTATATAGATGTTTTTTGTGAGCAGGGATTTTTTAATGTGGATGAAACAGAAAGAATTTGTAAGGCAGGCATGGCTTTGGGATTAAAACCTAAAATACATGCAAACCAGCTGCATGCATCCGGAGGGGTTCAGCTCGGAGTAGCTTTAAATGCAGTATCGGTGGATCATTTAGAAACAATGGATGCAGATGCAATCGAGGTTTTGAGTAGTTCAAATACAATTGGTAC
>CALEST010000450.1 GCA_937907555.1 uncultured Sediminibacterium sp. | reverse complement strand
AAAAGAAAAAAAATGAGTGAGCTGTTTGTATATGTAAACAATGATTTAATTCCTGCACAGTCAGCAAAGCTTTCTATTACCGACCTTGCTATTCAAAGAGGATATGGCATTTTTGATTTTCTGGTAGTAGTGAAGGGGAGTCCCGTTTTTTTAGAAGACCATCTGAATCGTTTTTATCATTCTGCTGCTGCCATGCACCTTAGTGTTGCGCTAGACAAAACGGCTTTAATCACAGCCATTCATGACTTAATGAACAAAAACCAATTGCCCAATTCAGGCATTCGCATCACCCTAACCGGCGGCGATTCTCCGGATGGGTACAGTATTGGAATTCCGAATTTAATCATTACACAAAACCCATTTCAGTATACATACGCTTCACCTCTGAAAGGCATCCGTTTAATTACGCACGAACACCAGCGACAATTGCCGCATATCAAAACCATTGATTACGCTAAAGCCATTTACTTACAACCCACCATAAAAGCAGCAGGGGCTGATGATGTATTGTACCATAACGCAGGAATAATTACCGAATGCCCCCGATCTAATTTTTTTATTGTAAATAAGAAGCAGGAAATTATTACTCCCGATAAGCAGGTGTTGGCCGGTGTTACAAGAGCTAAATTATTATTGAATAAGCAGTTCGTTGTTAAGGAGGAACCCATTGCATTAGAGGATTTGGCCAATGCAGAGGAAGCATTCATTACCAGCTCCACCAAAAATGTATTGCCAGTGATTGCAATAGACGGGAAACCCATTGGGAATGGTGCTCCGGGGCCGGTTACCCAACAATTGCTCCAGTGGATGATACAGGAAAAAGGCATTTTATTCACCAATTCATAAAACATGAAAAAACTGTTAACTCTATTCTCATTGGCAGCGATTGCTTTTATAAGCAGCTGCAAACAAGACAATGCAACAGCAACAGCCAGTAATGACTATTTTAAGCCTCATTCATCAGGTCTTCAGAATGGAAATATTCAGTTGATTCCCATTCAAACACCCAAAGGAAGTTTCAATGTCTGGACCAAAAGAATCGGGAATAATCCCAAGATGAAAATCCTGTTAGTGAACGGTGGACCGGGAGCCACGCATGAATACTTTGAATGTTTTGAAAACTTTCTTCCTGCTGAAGGAATTGAAATTATTTATTACGATCAACTAGGCTGTGGCAACTCGGAGAATCCGAAAGACAGCAGCTTATTCGATTTAGCCAGATATGTAGATGAAGTAGAGCAGGTAAGAAAAGCTTTGCAACTGAATAAAGATAATTTTTACTTACTGGGACATAGCTGGGGAGGCATTCTTGCCATGGAATACGCACTCAAATACCAGGAAAATTTAAAAGGCGTAATTATTTCGAATATGATGAGTGATGCGGTGGAATATGGGAAGTATGCCGATGAAGTTTTGGCCAAACAGATGGATCCGGCAATCCTGAATGAAGTAAGGGCAATGGAAGCCAAAAAAGAATACAGCAATCCTAAATACATGGAATTGTTGCAATCTCATTTTTATACCCAGCACGTGTTAAGACTGCCATTAAACGAATGGCCTGAACCAGTGAACCGTTCTTTTGCCAAAATGAATCAGGACCTCTATGTAACCATGCAGGGACCCAGCGAATTTGGCATCGCCGGCAAACTGGCTACCTGGTCTGTAAAAAATCAACTGAATCAAATTAAAGTACCTTCCCTTGTGGTAGGTGCAGCGCATGATACCATGGATCCCAATCATATGAAATGGATGGCAGAAACACTACCCAATGGTACTTATCTGTTTTGTCCGAACGGAAGTCATATGAGCATGTATGATGACCAGGAAACCTATTTCAAAGGTTTAATTCGTTTTATGAAGGGAGTCAACAAAGGGGAGACCAAAAACATTGTACCGCAATCCTAAAGTTTAATCCAGAACTTAAGGTCTTCATTGGACCCAGTGCCCACCACTTCATAACTGGTGGGCATTTCATTTTCGGTACTATGAAAAGTGGCTATGCGTGTTCCTGCAGGCATTTTTTTTAAAGCCTTGTACAAATTGCGATTGTACGTATGAAACAAAGCGTTCGAAATGGGAACCGAGTCATCAATCAGATCGCTGAGTTCCAGGTGTTCATAAAAGGAATTATAAAAATAAAAATGCTGGTAGGCAGAAAAATCAATGGTACTGAAATTGCCTTCAAAAAATTGGGTATTCGTTATACCCAATTGTCCCGCCAGGTTGGTGGCGATGGTATTCAAGGCACCCCTATGTTCAATGCCTGCAAAAAAAGCATTGGGATAAAAATGAGCTCCAATCAAACAAAATTTTCCAACCCCACTACCAATATCCAGAATGCGGGGGGAATCTCCAACTGCCAGAAACTGGGCTGCTTCCTTTGCTACTGACAAGGGTGTCCAGTGTCGACTGGCCAGCTGCGCAATATGGGCAGGATACAGGGAATTAAAAGCCGCATCCGAACTAAATGGATCCATACAGCAAAGTTCGCAAATTAAACGGGGTAATACGGATAATTTACAAGAGGGTTTTAATCTGATAATTGCTCATGGTCAGATAAATGGCTCCGGTTTTGGATCCGGCAGCACGCATTTTTTTTCTGTCTATATCAGTATCCTTACCCATGAAATTGATAGGTATCCTGATTTTCTCAATTTCAAAATTTACAGTTACTTTATCGGGTAATACTTTTTGATCCTGATTGTATTGAAAATGCACCGTATAGGATCCGTCTTTTTTGGTATTGATTTCTGAAGCCACCAGTCTTCTGAGTCGGGTATCCATCCAGACCGTGGCTATTGAAAAATCTGCCCGTTTATCGGTCGGAATAATATTGATGACTTTACAATTTCTGCCATCCTGCATTTCCATTCCCCTGTCCACAGTAATGAAATCGTATTCCAGCAAACTATTCAGGGAAAAATCCAGACCACGCTTGGGAAGCATCACAAAATCACCAGAAGAAAATTTTACTTTCTGTCCCCTGGTATACATCATCTGTGCCTTCTTAACTGGCATGTTAATGAAAGAAATATCCACCGACAAGGTCAATTGAGTGGAGAAGGATTGAATAGAATCGAGCCGACTCTTCAATTTTAATAAATCAGGATCTACCGGCTGCGCAAAAACATTGCTCAACAATACCTGAGAAAAAAGAAATAAAAAGCAGTTTCGCATTATCCAATATCTTTTCGATGAAACCAATAAATACCCCCAACCATAAACAACAAACTATAGGCAATGGACAATAAACTATTGAATTGTATTTGCCCCCAATTAATCTGGTAATAAAAGAAATATTGCCAGGTATCATTCAATTTGGCGAAGAACAATGTATTAAACCAATTGTCTCCAAAATCAACCTTAAGCAAAATATTCGAGAGAATCAGAAAGAAAGCTGAAACTATCCATGTTTTTGCAGCCTCTTTAAAAAGAACAGCAATGGTTAAACTGGCCACAGAAAAAAAGACCATAGACAATGCCCCTGAAACGAATGACCATCTTAACCGGTAGTAAGCATCCGAGGCATCAAAAAAATTCAAGCCATTCAGGTATACCACTAAGTCGCCTTTGCCAAAGAAAAGATAGGAAAGTCCAAATGAGCTGATGGCCAATGCCAATACAACAAGCAGGGTAAATCCAATGGCAACCAGATATTTACTCAGCATAAATTTCCACTTGCTTACGGGTTGCAGCATAATTGTTTGCAGGGTCCGGTCTTTGTATTCTGCTGTTAACATGCCGGAAACCACAATCATCAGAATCAAAGGCAAATGAAACCAGAGGGTGTTCAGAATCAGGTACACCAATAAATTTCCATTCAACAGGGTTCCTTCAAAATAAAATCTTTGCTTTAAATTTTCCAGCAACAAATCAATAATATTCGTGCCCTGAAAATAAGCACTGATTAAAATAATGGCTTCAATGGAAAACAATGCGCCAATAGCATAATAGGTTTTCCCTTGTCGGAACAGTTTAAATATTTCTGCTTTTATTAAGGCGTACATTCCGTATTGGTTTCAAAAAGTTTTTCCATACTCAATTCCGGAGTACAAGACGTAATAAAAATATTCTCCTGATGCAATTGCTGAATCAGTGCCGGTACTTTTGTTGCATCAATGGTAACCATGGCACAGTTTCCTTTAAAAGAAACCGGATACGAAGCAAGGCAGGTTGCAGTATGAATGCCCGGTGCACAAATACTGTACACCAGTGTATTGGCTGCAATTAAATCCTGTGTTGGTCCGCTATTGACCAATTTGCCGTTTTTCAACACATAGAGTTGATGACATAGTTTGCTCAATTCTTCAATAATATGCGAAGAGAGAATAATGGCCAACCCCTCTTTCTCTGCCAGTGTTGCAATCAGATTCCTGAGAGAACTAACCCCCATCGGATCCAGCCCGGTAAAGGGTTCGTCCAGTACCAGACAGGAGGGATTATTCAACAAGGCAATTGCAATGCCCAGTCTTTGTTTCATGCCCATGGAAAAATGAGCAACGGGATCCATACGGTCGGTAGGCAAACCCACTTTCTCTAACTGTGCGGCAATCTCCTTTTTCGTCAGCTTTAATCCCTGAATACTAGAGAACAAATGAATATTATCGTAGGCGTTTAAATATTCGTACAGAGCAGGCTTCTCTATAATTCCACCAATTGGTTTTACTGCATTATCCGGTAAAACTACCCTGCCACTGTCGGGCGTTACCAGACCAAAAAGAATTTTAAATAAAGTGGTCTTGCCTGCACCATTGGCACCCAGCAAGCCGCATATCTCTCCTGCCCCACAGCTGATACTAACCTTATCCAATACTTTCCGGCCCTGGTAGGTTTTGCTGATCTCAATGCCTGCTATACTCATGCCTGCAAAGCTAATTGTTCGTAATCGGAATAGTTAAAGCGTGGCTTATAATTGGGTTCCAGAAAAGTTCTGGACCAGAAATGTTTTTTGAATCCAAACCAGGGATCCTTAATCATAAAATATGGTATATAGTGATACCATTTAACCCCCTTGGCTTTGTGATAGGCTTTTACTTCGTCCTCTATACCCAATTCCCTGGCTGCTTCCAATGCAGCCATCCGCTGACATTTGGAACCAATATAGGTATCCACAATTCTTCTGTTAAATCCATGCATGAAAAACTGATCCTTGGCTCTTTTGTAATTCTGAAACCGGCTCCAACCATCTGCCAGTACCAGAAATATATGGATGAAGGAAAACATAAAACTCCATGCCCAGAAAAAAATTACCCAGGCTGCTGCAAACTGGATGGCTTCGTTTAACTTGACCCAGTAAAACCAGGATTCTACAATGAATATAATCAGAGAATAATACAAAAGTCTACCTACACGCAAATATGAAACTACAGGATGCGGTTGTTTAGGTAAAAAAGTAAAATGCATAGTATTAAAGTTAACAAACCCAAGTATTCAAATCAAATATTTTCTTGCTATTTATCCCGATGAGATATGACTTACCTTCATATGGAAATCCATTTAAAAGGTCATGTCATCTACCCCATTTGAATTACAAGGGCTAACCGAAGAGCAGGTTAAGGAAGCCAGACAAAAGCACGGGAGCAATCAGCTGCAGTTTGCCTCTAAAAATAATTTCCTGGAAACCATCAAAACGGTTTTGAAAGAGCCCATGATTATCCTGCTGTTTGTGGCAGCTTTTATTTATTTTATTACCGGCAATGCAGGAGACGGTTTGTTTTTATCTGTAGCCATTTTACTGGTGGCAGCCATTTCCATATTTCAGGATTCCCGAAGCAAAGCAGCATTGGAGAAATTGCAGGATTTTACACAACCATATTGCAAAGTAATCCGCAACCATGAAATTATCTCCATTCATGTAGATGAACTGGTCATTGGAGACTACCTGATGATGGAAGAGGGCAGTTCCGTTTCTGCAGATGGAATCATTGTCCGGTCAAATGATTTCTCGGTAAACGAATCCATCTTAACAGGGGAAAGTTATGCAGTGGATAAAACTTCAGATCAAGGCAACAATGAAGTATACAGAGGTTCCTATGTGGTTGGCGGTCTGGCGATTGCAGTTGTTACTGCGGTAGGCAATGCATCCAAACTGGGCAAAATAGGCAAAAGCCTTGCTGATATTGATGCAGAACCCACTCCGCTGGAGCAGCAGATCAATCGTTTTGTTAGAAATATGGCCATTGTTGGAATCATTGTTTTCTTAATTGTTTGGCTCATCAACTTTCAGTTATCTGGCAATGTATTGGCCAGCTTGTTGCAGGCATTAACCCTGGCAATGAGTATTCTGCCCGAAGAAATTCCGGTTGCATTTACCACATTCATGGCCTTGGGTGCCTGGAGACTGATGAAAATGGGCATTGTAGTAAAGCAAATGAAAACAGTAGAAACCCTGGGTAGCGCCACCGTTATTTGTACAGATAAAACAGGTACCCTTACCGAAAACAAAATGAGCATTGCCGGATTATACAATGCCCAAACTGAAGCCCTTTTTCTAACGGAGGATTTGCAAAAAAAACGCGCAGAAAACGAGGAACTGATCAGCTATGCCATGTGGTCCAGTGAACCCATTCCTTTTGATCCCATGGAAGTATCCATCCATGCTTTCTATAAAGAAAATGCAGCAACCGATCGCAGGGCCGAATTCAATATGGTGCATGAATATCCTTTATCGGGTAAGCCCCCAATGATGACCCATATTTTTAAAAATCAGCAAGGCCAGCAAATCATTGCTGCCAAAGGTGCGCCGGAAGCCATCCTCTCTTGCTGCAATATCAATCACGAAAAAAGACTGGCAACGGAGAATGCCATTCAGGCTTTTACAAAAAAAGGATATCGGGTACTGGCAGTTGCAGAAGCCATTTTCAGTGGCAATAACTATCCTGCGCTACAACAGGATTTTATTTTTGAATTAAAGGGGGTAGTTGCTTTTTATGATCCTCCCAAGAAAAACATTGCTTCCGTTTTAAAAGATTTTTATCGGGCAGGTATTCAGGTAAAAATTATTACCGGGGACAATGCAGCTACCACAAATTCAATAGCTCAGCAAATTGGTTTTAGGAATACAGGTTCTTTAACCGGAGATGAACTCATGGCTTTGAACGATAATGATATAAAGCCTGCAGTAGCTAAAACCGCCATTTTTACCCGCATGTTTCCTGAAGCCAAATTGCGCATCATCAATGCACTCAAAAGCAATGGAGAAATTGTAGCCATGACCGGAGACGGCGTAAATGATGGTCCTGCTTTAAAAGCGGCTCATATTGGTATTGCCATGGGAAAGAAAGGAACAGAAATTGCCAAACAAGCGGCTTCGCTGGTGCTGGTAGAAGACGATCTGGCCAAGATGGTGGAAGCCATAGCCATGGGAAGAAAAATCTATACCAACTTAAAAAAAGCCATTCAATATATCATTTCCATCCATATCCCGATTGTGCTGACGGTATTCATTCCATTGATGCTGGGATGGATTTATCCCAATATTTTCACACCTGTTCATGTTATTTTCCTGGAATTAATCATGGGACCTACCTGCTCCATTATTTATGAAAACGAGCCTATGGAAAAAAACACTTTATTGCAGGCACCCCGTCCTTTTACCAGTACTTTTTTTAACTGGAAGGAACTAATGACCAGTATAATTCAGGGCTTATTAATAACCACAGGTACACTGTATACTTATCAGCTTGCGGTGAAACAATCTTATGATATTGAAACCACCAGGACCATGGTATTCAGCACACTGATTTTTGCCAATATTTTTCTTACTTTAATCAACCGTTCTTTTTATTACTCCATTTTCAGTACCCTGTTTTACAAAAACAACTGGATTTATGGAATCATCCTTGCTACACTGGTGCTCCTGGCAGCGCTCATATACATAGAGCCCTTTGCCCGGTTCTTTGGATTCAAGCCCTTGTTAATGGCAGACCTGATCAGTAGCCTCTGGATTGGCGCGGTTTCCGTACTCTGGTACGAAATTATAAAATGGATTAAGCGGTTGAACAGCAATTAACGCAAGCTACTCGCATCAACTCTGGAAGGGGTTTCCTTGCCACTGATGATTCCTCTTGCACTCAAAGCGATGGAACGAATGATCTGAGTCATGTTCGGGATGTCGATGGTACTTAATTCATCAGAAGCTTTGTGATAATAT
>CALEST010000449.1 GCA_937907555.1 uncultured Sediminibacterium sp. | reverse complement strand
ATTTACTCGTCAATATCATATTCTTTCAGTTTTCTGTATAAAGTTCTTTCACTGATGCCCAGGTCAATCGATGCATCTTTTCTTTTACCTCTGTGTTTTTTTAGCGCTTTTACTATCAATTCTTTTTCCTTGTCCATGATATTGAGCGATTCTTCTACTTCTTCGTGCATCTGAATGGCGTCATCGTGCAATATCACAGGTGAAGAAGTAACGGAATGCTGAGCAGGCAATAAATTATTGCTGCTATTAGCCGGAGCAGTAACGGTATTGATTATGGGAACTTCATTAACCGCAGGTGAATAATCATTCAGAATGGACTCTTTGGTAAAAGAAGCTGCAGCACCGGCCAGTGAAGGGTTCTGTAAAATTTCTACAAACATCTTTTTTAATTCCGTCACGTCTTTTTTCATGTCGAAAAACAGTTTGTATAAAATTTCCCTCTCGTTGGCAAATTCTCCGGTAGCAGTTCCGCCTGCAATCATCGGCATTCTGTTTTCTTTTTTATCCGGAAGAAACAGGCTCATTTCTCTGGCATTTACCGTATTCGACTGACTTAGTACGGATATCTGTTCGGCTATATTTTTGAGTTCTCTAATATTACCAGGCCATGGATAGTTGATAAGCATTTGTTTTGCATCTTCATCCAACTGAACCGGAGTGGTTTTATATCTTTCAGCAAAGTCAACGGCGAATTTTCTGAAAAGCAATAGAATATCTTCCTTGCGGTCTCTTAATGAAGAAACGCGGATAGGGACTGTACTTAATCGATAATATAAATCTTCTCTGAATTTCCCTTTCTGTGTAAAATCCAATAGCTCTCGGTTGGTTGCTGCAATTACCCTTACATCTGTTTTCTGAACCTTAGAACTACCCACTCTGATGAACTCTCCGGTCTCCAGCACACGAAGTAGTCTTGCCTGTGTTCCCAATGGCATTTCTCCAATTTCATCCATAAAGAGGGTACCTCCATTCACCGTTTCAAAATAGCCCTTCCTGCTATCAACTGCACCTGTAAAAGCTCCTTTTTCATGGCCAAATAATTCTGAATCAATGGTGCCTTCTGGAATGGCACCGCAGTTGACGGCAATAAATGGATTATGCTTTCTGGAAGAGAGCGAATGAATGATTTGTGAAAATACTTCCTTACCAACCCCACTTTCTCCTACAATTAATACTGTTAAATCGGTGGCGGCAACCTGCACTGCCGTATTTAATGCATGATTCAATGCAGTAGAGTTACCAATAATGCCAAAACGATTTTTTATACTTTGTAAATCCATTTATATTGATTTATGGATGATCAACAATTTTTCCCAAAAGGGTAGCCCTTGTACAATCCGTAATGTTAACCCAGACATAATCGCCTGGTTTTTGCAAACTGCTCGATTTAGGGAAAACGGTTATTTTATTCTGACTGGTTCTGCCTGTCCAGTCATTGGTGTCTCTTTTTGAGTCGGCTTCAATGAGCACTTTAAAAGTCTTTCCAATATCCCGATGATTGTTTCTGGTAGATAGTTCTCCCTGTTTATCTACAATTTCCTGTAACCTTCTTTTCTTTATATCCAGCGGAATATCATCTTTAAATCTTCTGGCAGCCAGTGTACCAGGACGTTCACTGTAGAAGTACATATAACTCATATCAAAACCACAATAGTCCATCAGACTTAATGTGTCCTGATGGTCTTCCTCTGTTTCAGTACAAAATCCGGCAATCATATCCGAAGTAATTCCACAGTCCGGTAAGAGTTCCCTGATTCTGTCTACTTTAGCCAGGTACCATTCCCTGGAATAGGTTCTGTTCATCAACTGAAGCAATCTGGTGCTTCCGCTTTGTACAGGTAAATGAATGCACTTGCAAATATTTTCATATTTGGCCATGGTCATCAATACATCGTCTGTTATATCTTTTGGATGAGAAGTACTGAAACGTATTCTGAGTTCAGGGCTAACCAGGGCAGCCATTTCAAGCAGGTTGGCAAAAGTCACCATCTGCTTTTTTTCTTCATCTTCCCAGTAATAGCTATCTACGTTCTGACCCAATAAAGTAACTTCTTTGTACCCCGTATCTACCAATTGTTGTATCTCCTGTATAATGGAGTAAGCAGATCGGCTTCGCTCTCTTCCCCTTGTAAAAGGAACCACGCAAAAACTGCACATATTGTTACAGCCTCTGGTGATAGAAACAAATGCTGTGATACCATTGCTATTCAAACGAACCGGTGAAATGTCTCCATAAGTCTCATCTCTGCTCAGTAAAACATTTACCCCCTTTTGTCCTGAACTGGCTTCTTCAATTAAAGCGGGCAAAGACCGGTAAGCATCGGGTCCAATTACCAGGTCTACCAGTTTTTCCTGCTCCAGTAACTGTGATTTCAGCCTTTCTGCCATGCACCCCAACACTCCAATCAACATACCCGGACGGCTCTGTTTCACCTTTCTGAATTCAGTCAGTCTTTTTCTGATGGTTTGTTCTGCTTTTTCCCTGATGGAGCAGGTGTTAATTAAAACCAGGTCTGCCTGTTCAAACTGAGGAGTAGCACTGAACTGGTTTTCCTGAAGGATGGCTGCGACTACTTCACTATCCGAAAAATTCATGGCACATCCATAGCTTTCAATATAAAATTTTTTATGAAAATCAGCCGGAGATTCAGCAGCCTGAAATGCTTCTCCCTGTCTGGATTCATCGTGTGTTTTATTCATTAATTCCACCAGTTCCATTCTTTGTTAATTAAGATACAAATGTACAATTATTCCCTTGTTTATGTCAGTTTGTCAGCGTTAAATCCTCTAAAATAGCAGGGGTTTATTATATTTGAGATAGAAATAAGCACACATGAGAATATTTTTCCTGTGGTTAACCCTTTTGTTAACAACCGGATTTATTGTGAGAGGGCAGGATAATGTGGTTCAGGCATTAAAACGAGAGATCAATCGAACAATAAAAAAGGACAATGACACAACAGGCTGGATATGGAAAAGAGGAGGGCTTTTCAGCTTTAATCTGGCCCAGGGCTCATTGAGTAACTGGGCAGCCGGAGGAGATAATTTCTCTCTTTCTGCCAATGGATATATGAACTATTTTATCCTGTACAAACAAAAGCGCCATTTCTGGGACAATTCTGTGGATATCAATCTGGGATATATTCAAAGTACCAGTTTGGGGAGTCGCAAAAACGATGATCGTATTGATTACTTAAGTAAATACGGGTACAAAATGGACTCATCCGGTAAATGGTATGTGTCTACCCTGGTTAATTTCAGATCGCAGTTTTTTGATGGCTACACTTTCAATAACAATATTCCCACTTTTACATCTTCATTACTTTCACCAGCCTATATTATTCTGTCAGCAGGTTTTGATTATAAACCAGATCCATATTTGTCCGTCTTTATTTCTCCGCTTACTTCCAGATGGATTGTTTTGGCCAACAAAGCCTTATCAGAGCGCGGGGGATATGGTGTGCCGCCTGGCGCCGGATCCTTCAATCAGATTGGTGCTTTTGTAACATTGAATTACAATAATGAAATTGCCAAGAATATAACTTACAGGGGTAAGATGGATCTCTTTTCCAATTACCAGAACCGCCCCCAGAATGTAGACCTTTTTATGACCAATCTCTTTTCTTTCAAAATCAATAAATTCTTCTCTGCCACCTATAGTCTCGATTTAATTTATGATGACGATGTAAGATTGTTTGGACCTTCCAAACAGTCGCCGGGACTACAAACCAAAAGCCTGATTGGGATTGGTTTTTTAAAACCACTTAACACAAAAAAAAGCTAGGTAGGCATTCCATTGAAAGGGGGAGGGAGTTGGGGGCCCTTTTTATCAGCTGATAACGCGTAATAAATTTTTTATTTTATTGGCTTTGTGTGTCAGGTCCTGATAGTCTTTGTGGATGATTGTTACATGCCCCATTTTTCTGCCGGGTTTGGTAATGGTTTTACCATATAGGTGCACAAATGCATTTTCTATTTTCAACACTTCATCCAGCCCTTCATAAACGGCATTCCCGCTAAACCCTTCTGCTCCTATAATATTAACTATGGCTGCCGGCAATATTGCATCTGTGTTACCAAGTGGATATTGTAACATGATTCTCCAGAGCATATCGTACTGACTGCAGTAATTGGCTTCAATGGTATGATGTCCGCTGTTGTGCACCCGGGGAGCAGTTTCATTTACCCAGACTTCATCCTTTTCATCAATAAACATTTCAACGGCAAATAAGCCCGGGCTATTTAATGCTTTCACCAGTTTAATGGCAACAGCTTCTACCACCCAAAGTACTTTATCCTGAAGTATGGCAGGACTAACCTGATAGTCGAGTAAATTCAATACTGGATTGACCATCATTTCGGAAGCAGGGAACAGGGCTGTTTCTCCTTTATCGTTCATGGCCACAATCATTGCAATTTCCTTTTTAATCCGCACTTTTTTCTCTAATACACTGGGGGCATCAAAAGCTTTATCCGCATCAAATTGATCATTGATTATCTGAACGCCTTTTCCATCGTAACCTCCTTCCCCAATTTTATGTACGGCGGGCAAAAAATCAAGATGGTCCAGTACTTCTGACTTTGAATTTGTTACTTTAAAATCGGAACTGGGTATTCCATTGGTTTTGTAAAATTCCTTCTGTACAACTTTATTCTTTATTATTCTGATAGCGGAGGGGTGGGGATATACTTTAACTCCCTCTGCCTGTAATTTCTCCAAGGCATCCACATTCACTGCTTCAATTTCAATGGTGATGGCATCCAGCCCTTTCCCGAAACTGTATACTGTATCAAAATCGGTAATATCTCCCTTTGTAAAATGATGGCAGAGATGCGCAGCCGGGCAATGTTCATCATTCTCCAAAACATGGGTTTCAACGGTATAATTGGCAGCTGCCTGCAATAACATGCGACCTAATTGGCCTCCTCCCAGAATTCCAACTTTCATACGGTAAAGATAGTTAAATTTGCAAGTATGTTACCCGATTATCCTCATAAGCGATTTAGTGATTTACGCCTTGCCTATAATCTGCTGATAGAAGCGTTGACGATTAGTCATTGACCCAGATTCGCAACTACACATGGCCATACTTAATTTTTAGTAAAGGCTTTTTTGATTGCTTTTAATTTTTACTAAATTCTTTAATCATAATATCGATACTATGAATACAATTTCTGCTATGCCGGTAAACCCTGAAGTTAAACAGGGAGATTTTTTGCCTTTGCACGGTACGGATTATGTTGAATTTTATGTTGGTAACGCTAAACAGGCGGCCCATTTTTACAAGACAGCTTTTGGATTTCAGAGCCTTGCTTATGCAGGACCTGAAACAGGTATCAAAGACAAAGCCAGTTATGTAGTAAGACAAAACAAACTGACATTTGTTTTTACCACACCGTTGCGCGCCAATAATCCTATTGCAGATCATATTTACAAACATGGGGATGGTGTTAAGCATTTGGCTTTAATGGTTGATGATGCAGCTGATGCATGGTTTCAAACAACCAGCAGGGGAGCGGTTTCTGCCATGGAACCTGTAAAATATAGTGATGAAAACGGGGAAGCCGTAGTAAGTGGTATTCATACTTATGGAGATACGGTTCATTTGTTTATAGAAAGAAAAAACTATAATGGTGTTTTCTTGCCCGGATATATTGCCTGGAAGTCCAACTATAATCCCAGCAGTACTGGTCTTCTGTATGTTGATCATTGTGTAGGTAATGTAGGCTGGAATCAAATGAACAAATGGGTGGCTTTTTATGAAAATGTCCTTGGTTTCAAGAATATTCTGAGTTTTGATGACAACGATATTTCAACTGAATACTCAGCTCTGATGAGCAAAGTAATGAGTAACGGAAATGGCTTTGTAAAATTCCCCATTAACGAACCTGCCGAAGGAAAGAAAAAATCACAGGTCGAAGAGTATCTTGATTTTTATGACGGGGAAGGATGTCAGCACGTTGCTTTGGCAACCAATGATATTGTTGCTACGGTTACCGAACTTCAGAATAGGGGTATTGAGTTCCTGAAAGTACCTGCTTCCTACTATGATGAACTGCAGGAAAGAGTAGGAGAAATTGATGAAGATATTGCTCCGTTAAAAGAATTGGGTATTCTGGTTGACAGGGATGATGAAGGTTATTTGTTACAGATTTTCAGTAAGCCGGTAGAGGACAGACCCACTTTGTTTTTCGAAATTATTCAGCGTAAAGGGGCCAAGAGTTTTGGGAAAGGAAATTTCAAGGCATTATTTGAAGCATTGGAAAGAGAACAGGATTTAAGAGGCAACTTATAAAACTGAAAAGAGGAGCTAATAAAGCTCCTCTTTTTTAATTAGTATTGTTCTTGTATTGTTCCACAGCCAGCGCAATGGCTTTACAGGATGAATAAATTTCCCTGTTCAGGTTAAATAATGTAGATATGTCCTTCTCTTTAAGACTATTCTGTCCGGCATGAAAATAATAATGCTCAATTCTTTCGTTGAATCCTTTTTTGGTTTGTTCCGTAAATTCATCCAGATTCAGTGATGGATTCTTTTCTGTATCAAGTGATAAGGATTGATAAAGTTCAAGGTAAAATGTATTCAGTGAAGCTTGTAATTCATGATACATTTCGTATTTGGTTTCATTGGTGGAATTGCTGAATTCAGTTTTATCTGCATAAATGTCTTTCATGCACTTGGCCGAGTACATGGCATTCCTTAGTGATTCCATGAGTTGATTAATGGGGCTTATTTCCTCAGTTTCAGTAAGCTGTGGAAGTGTTTTGGCATAGAAAGCCAGTATTTCTCCTTCCGTTTCTTTCAGTATCTGATACGCATCCAACAGGGGCAATTCACTTTGGTATGAATGAATCCAGGTAGGTTTTAAATGAAAGCTAGCCAGGTTAAAGGCCATCACCTTGTATATATAAGCTTCTACTTCTTTTTTAATCATATCCGTTACCGTAGAAGGTATTTCAATACTTGCATTTGTAAGGTAAGTTGTATATGTTTTTTTGATTTCTTTGAATTGTTTGTCCAGAAAATCTCCATAGGGATTCAGGAAAAAATAGATGATGCTAACCCCAGCAATATTGATAAATGTTTGAAAAGCAACCAATATTAGGATCGGGTCTGAGATTCCCATTTTTGCAATCACAGCAATAATGGGCTGGATAAAAATAAAGCCGCCCGCAGAAGTAAATACATTAAATAAACTGTTTCCAAGGGCAACCCTTTTTTTAGCTGCATTACCGCCAATGGCCCCCAGGATCAACTTTACCGTGGTACCCAGTTCAGCACCCAGCACAACGGCAATGGCTGTTTCAATTGGAATTATATGGGAATACAATGCGGTAAGTACCACAACAACGGTGGCAGAACTAGTTTGCACCACAGCAGTAATGGCAAATCCAAGAAGTAAAAAGACAATGCTGGGATAAGACAGGTAGGGTGTAAAATCAAATGCTTTCATCAATGAATCCATGCTTTCCTTCATGAATTGCAATCCCAGAAACAGCATGCCAATGCCCATAAAGAAGAGGGCAATCCTGTTCAGATTTTTCTTCTTGTTAAAAACAATCAGACTAATTCCTGATAGTCCAATCAATGGAAATGTGATGCTGTTTAACTCTACTTTAAATCCTAGTAATGCTACCAGCCAACTATTGAAAGTGCCTCCTATATTGGCTCCCAGTACAACAGCCATTGCGTTTCTCATGGTCAGAATGCCTGCACCTACTAATGACAGCACCATCAGGTTTACAATTGAACTGCTTTGCAGCAAACCTGTAACGATGGTTCCGCTAAAAATGGCTATTAATTTCTGCTTTGTATTTTTTTGAAGGAACAACTTAAAAGACCTTCCTTCCATTTGCTTTAATGCTTCTTCCAAATGCGACATCCCATATAGAAAGAGACCAAGCCCTGCAACCAGCATCCAAAACTCTGTACTACTCATTATGCATTATTTATTGCGCATCATTTTGGGCCCGTACCATAACCAGAATCCAGTAATGGTAAAAATTATCAATGCTAGCCCCATGATTAAAGTATAGAAAAGTTTAAAATAACCATCCCATCCTAAATAATAATCAACAATTGAACCGTCGTGTATTTTTTCAATATAATCTGCTCTTCTTTGTTCAATAAATAAGAGTTTGCCGGATTTTCCATCTAATTGAAGCCCTGTAAAATGGTCTTTGAAAGTAAATTTTACCATACCCTTGTCTTTTCTAATATCAATCCGGTCTACTTCTGCTGAAAGGGAGGGAGAAACGGAATCTTTTAAATAACTGCAGGCATTTTTATGTAAACTATCCAGGCTGATCCATTCGTCTAATTTTACAGATTGTCCTTTATAAGATGCTGCCATGATAAGGCCTCCGCTGTTTTTCTTCCACCCCAATAGAATTCCACTGAGCCCTACAATAAAGAAAAAGGCAAACAACAAGACACCCGTAATGCGGTGAATTTTTCTGAAATCCCTAAGTGTTTTAGCCTGGGCTTGTCTTTTTAATTTCATATTCAAAATTTAAACGGTCGGGCTCTCCATAATAAGGCATAACCACTTCTCTGATTTTTATGGCACCCAGTTTCTCCATTGCTTTTTGTGAACGAAAATTTTCTGCACCAACAAAAAAATGAACGCTGTCTACCAATTGCAACGCATAGTTAATCATTAAATCCTTTACAGATTTATTATACAATTTACCCCAGCATTTTCTTGCAAAAAATGTATATCCAATTTCAATTTGGTTTGCTGCTTTATTATAATTGCAAAACCTGCTGCTTCCGATGGCTTCCATTGTTAGAGCATCTTTAATTATGAATGCTCCTTTAGACTGAATTGCCCCCTCAAAGAAATTTTGGAATACCGGGCGTTGAAACCTGTTTTTATTCGGGTGTTGTTCCCAAATAAGTGGATCTGAAGCCACTGCGAACAGTTCTTCAAAATCATCCTCCTTTAGTGGAATCAGACAGACTTTATTGTTGCTTAAATTAGTGGGTTGCCAATTCATTTTTGTTTGATTGATATATGGAATTCCTTCCTGCTGATTTATTTGAAATTAGTGATATTAACAACGCAAAAGGTAAAAATCCTAATCCAAATAATTCAGCGGCTAAAAGCGCAGCAGTAAGGGGTGATTTGGCCGCTGCTCCAAATACTGCCACCATTCCCATCCCTGCAAGATATGCTGGTGATAGCGGGATGAAAATACTTAAGGCACTCCCCAGGGTGGCGCCAATAAAAAAAAGTGGAGTTACTTCCCCTCCTTTGAATCCTGATTGTATAGTGATAGCAGTTAATATTATTTTCAGTAAGAATAAATAGGGAGGGGCAGCATCTATGAAACCTTCAGTAATGGCAGGAATTCCCAGTCCGGCTATTTTTATGAATGGGCTAAACAGAAGAAAACAAGAAACAAAGATTCCTCCCAAAACCACACGTAAATATTTATCAGGGATCCATTTATTACTGAAGTCAGCTGTTTTCTTCATTAGGTATTTAAATAACCAGGCGGCTAAACCGAATATAATTCCTGCAATGATATTCCAGAGTAAAGGGTTAGATGGAGATTTCAAGGTCACTGGAATAGTGTAAATGGTATGTTTAATCCCAAGTATTTGAGTTGTCCAGTCGGCCAGAAATGAACAAACGATCACAGGAAGTACTTCCGTTAATTTTCTCGGCCTGAAAGATTCCCATTCAAAAGCAAAGAGTATACCGGCTAAAGGGGTTCCAAATACAGATCCAAAACCAGCAGCAACCGCAGATCGCAGAAAAATGGTTTCTTCCTTTTGGGATAATTTAAACAGATTAAAAAAAGGAGAGGAGAGTGAGGAGGAGAGTTGAAGGGCTGTGCCCTCTCTTCCAGCGGAACCACCTAGCAAATGTGTAGTTAAAGTGCCTGTAAAAACAAGTGGGGCCATCAAATAGGAAATAGGGTCTCCTGACTGCATTTTTATTCTCGACAATACCCATTTGTTGCCACTGTCAGATTTAGCATTCACAGTATTGTATAAGAAAACAATAAACATTCCTCCCAATGGCAATAAACAAATGAGCCATTTATTTTTATCCCGTAAATCAGTTACAAAATCAAGTGCATATAAAAATAAAGCGGAGGAAGACCCCGCCAATAGAGACACGATTAATAAGAGTGCACTGTATTTGGGTATATTCCTGATTTTAATCATTTTTCAAGAGAAAGGCTTACGGTAACTTTAATGTATAAAATTACAACAATATGGAAAAACACGATTTGCACCATGAATTCCCTGGTATGGATGCCCGCATTACAGCGTTAAAAGTAGATAATGCTCATTTTAAAAAACTGGCGGATGAATACGATGAAGTTAATCACTCAGTTTACAGAATAGAATCTGGGGCAGAAAACTCATCAGATGAAACCTTGACGCAATTGCGAAAACAAAGATTGCAATTAAAGGATGAATTGTATGCAATGTTAACCCAATAAGATTCAGGATAAGGGTAGTGCTACTGTAAAAGTGCTGCCCTTTCCTTCTTCACTTATCACACTGATTTTTCCAGAGTGGGCTTCCACAATTTTCTTACAGATATTTAACCCCAGACCATATGATTTTTCGCCTTCGGTACCTTTTCTTTTTCCTGATTTTGATATGTCGAATATTTCCGGAATAATTTTTTCAGGAATACCAATGCCCTGATCGGTAATCTCAATAATAGCATGGTTTTCTTTTACACTTAGAGCAAGGTTAATGGAAGTATCTCTCTTACTGAATTTAACAGAATTGGTTACCAGATTAAATACCACTCTTTTCATTTTTTCAGGATTCATAGGAACACTGATATCATTCTCTAAATACCGGACTGTTAACTGTTGATTTTTTTCTTTCACTTTAATGTCCAGAATTGCTGCACAATCGTTGATAAACTCATTGAGTAAAGTGGGTTCTTTTTCTATATTGCTACTCGAAATATCTGCTGTAGCCATGATTTCTGCAATCAATGTTAATGAGCTGTTGCAGGCAGACTTAATCATTTCCAGGTATTCCTTTTTCTGTTCCTCGTTGTCTTCCGACATGATAATTTCTACCATGGTAGGAATAGAAGCAACAGGTGTTCTTAAGTCATGAGCTACCAGTTTCAGAATGCTGTCCTTTTCCCCAAGGGTTTTTTGAAGTGCCCCCATGGCAATTTCAAGCTGTTCATTCTGTGAGTGAACGGTTTCATTCAGCTCTTTTAGCTTTTTAACATGGTTTTTCGACAAAAGCCAGTTCCTGGCCAATACAATGCTGAGTAATATGATGAAAGACAAAACAGCAAGGGACATTATCAAATACGCTCTTGAGATTTCGTTTTCCTGCCTTGCTATCTGTAACTGGTTCTCTTGTTCAAGCAGTTCTAGTTGCTTATTTATATCAACTTCGTAAATTTTCTTATTTATTTTCTCGTCCTCTTCTGTTAAATTCTGGTATTTCGATAAATGATAGTAGGCGTTCTTAGGGTTATCTGTTAATTCATAATAATTCCAAGAAAGCTTGTGCCATTTTATTTCACCCTTTGGATTAGGTGTTTTATTCAGGGATATTCTGATTTCCTTTAGGGCATTTTCCAGGTCTGTTATTCTGGCTGATTCCTCGTACAGTTCAGCCAGTTTTAAATAGCTGTATTGAGCATCACTGGTTTCTCTGCCAGAATTAAAATTGATGGCTACACTTTTCTTGTAATTCTTTTCTGCTTCCTCCTTATCCCCCCTTTTTTTAAATACATCGCCCAAATTCCCGTATACTACTCCCTTTGCCATTTCATCATAAAAAAAGGTAGTTGAGTCTGCTTTCTGATGCGCAGAGATATAATCCAGTGCACGATTATAATAGGTTAGTGCGCTATCATAATTGCCTTGCATATAATAACTAAGTGCAATATTGTTTTGTAATTCCTGTTTTCTGTAATAATTGGAAAATATTTTACCTTTTTCACATAAATCCGATTCTGCCAGGCTTTGTTGAAAATTCTTAGCAGCATCTTTAAATTTTCGTTGTTTATACAAAATCATCCCAACACGATAGCTGTATTCTTTGAGTGAACAATAATCTTTATTGGTAGAATTGAATGCACGTGCTTTATAATAAAATGTGTAAGCTTCATTAAGCTGGTTGTTGGCATACATTGCATCTCCGTTGGTATAATAAGCATAAGTGTATGCATTGGGATATTCCTGAGGATTTTTATCCTTTAGTATATAAAGCATTGAATCGGCATACAATTTCGCTGAGTCTGGCTTTTGCAAATGGTAACAATAAATTCCAGACTTGTAAGCATAAACCTGAATTTGTTGTTTAAGGTTGAGTTGTCTTCCATTAAGGCTGGAGTCTAAGAATAATATTTCACTTCTTTTAGTGGTATTTTTCTGCTGACTAATTTTACTCAACACTGTATCTACAAATGTTTCTTTCTCGTTCCAGTCAGATTTGATAAGATTGGTGGAACAGCTTGAAATTAAAAGAATGAAAAATATACCAATGGTATTCGCAATTACTTTCATTGAACGTTTATTACAATTAAGTATGCCGGGGAGGGACTTTAATTATATTATAAATATATTAAAGCTTTTGCTAATTAAAAAACTGATTCTAATCATAATATCATATGCGTCCACTGATATATAAAAAAAGCGCCCTGATTCAATCAGGGCGCTTGGTAAAAATCCTTTATCAATATTAATAACGGTACATATCAGACTTGAACGGACCATTTTTACTGATGCCTAAGTATGCAGCCTGCTCGTCGGTTAACTCATCTAACTGAGCACCTACTTTGGCAAGGTGTAAACGGGCCACTTTCTCATCCAGGTGCTTTGGAAGAACGTACACTTTGTTTTCGTAGTTCTTGTGGTTCTGCCACAATTCAATCTGAGCCAAAGTCTGGTTAGAGAAAGAGTTACTCATCACAAATGAAGGGTGACCAGTTGCACAACCAAGGTTAACCAAACGGCCTTCAGCCAATACAATTACGTCTTTGCCTTCAATATTGTATAAATCTACCTGAGGCTTAATGGTATCTTTTGTATGACCGTAGTTTGCATTTAACCATGCCATATCAATCTCGATATCGAAGTGACCGATATTACATACAATGGCTTTATCCTTCATCAGACGGAAATGCTTTTCAGTAATCAGGTCTCTACAACCAGAAGCAGTTACAATAATATCAGCTTCGGTAACAGCAACCGCCATTGGCTTTACTTCAAATCCATCCATGGCAGCCTGTAAAGCACAGATAGGATCAATTTCAGTTACAATTACACGGCAACCAGCACCACGCAATGAAAGCGCTGATCCTTTACCTACGTCCCCGTAACCACCTACAACCGCTACTTTACCTGCCATCATTACATCTGTAGCACGACGAATCGCATCTACCAATGACTCCTGACAACCGTATTTGTTATCGAACTTGGATTTGGTTACAGAATCGTTTACGTTGATGGCAGGAATAGGCAAAGTGCCTTTTGCCATGCGCTCGTATAAACGGTGAACACCTGTTGTGGTTTCTTCAGAAAGCCCCTTGATATTGGTAATTAATTCAGGATACTTATCAAAAACCATATTGGTTAAATCGCCACCATCATCCAGAATCATATTCAATGGACGATCAGCACGAAATTGCACTCAATGAGCTGAAAACCATCCTCATAGACAA
>CALEST010000448.1 GCA_937907555.1 uncultured Sediminibacterium sp. | reverse complement strand
ATTTCAGGCTTTCTTCAATGGTTTTTATTCTGGCTTCTGCATCTGCCTGTTTTTTTCTTTCCAATGCAATGATTTCAGGCTTTGCATTCTGAACAAATTTCTCGTTGCTTAGTTTCTTCATTACGGAAGCAAGGAAATTTTGTTCGTATTCAAGGTCTTTCAGTAAACGTTCTTTAATAGCATCCGTATCCAGTTGCTGTGCCGCTTCAATGAAAAATTTATCCTTCTCTATATTAATTACAATAGTATTGGGGATGGCTTCTGCCGTATAGGTAACCTTATTGGCATTCACCTGCTTCATTAGTATTTGCTCTATCGCCTGATAACCTTTGTTGTCGCCGGCCATAATATGCAGGGCTACAGGGTCTTTGGGCTTTAGCTGATTCTTGTTTCTGGCATCCCTCAATCTGGTAATCACTTCTTTTAACAAAGCACCCGAAGCCAGGATGGTTTCATCTGCTTTTGCTGCTTTTTGTTGCAACTTAACAGTCAGGTCTTCCGACTGTGGTTTTAGCAGATGGAAAATTTCTTCCGTAATAAAAGGCATGAAGGGATGCAGCAATTCCATTAATCTTTCAAAGAAACGGATGGTTTTATTGTAAACCAATGGAGAAACAGGTTGTTCAAAACCTGGTTTTGCCCATTCCAGGTACCAGCTACAGAAATCATCCCAGATTAAGGAGTAAATGGTTTTGAGGGCTTCACTCAATTTAAACTGGGTCATCAATTCTTCTACTTCTGTGCTAACCTGATTCAATCGGTTTTCAAACCAGTTGATGGCAAATGCAGCATCTGCTGCATCTGTGGTTGTGGTAGTATCCAATCTGCCTTCCCACATTTTCACCAGCTTCAGGGCATTCCACAATTTATTATTGAAATTACGACCCTGTTCCAGTGAGCTTTCATCAAATAAAATATCGTTACCGGCAGGAGAGGCAATTAAAATACCGAATCTAACCGCATCGGCACCATACTGATCAATCAATGCCAGCAAGTCGGGAGAGTTCCCCAGACTCTTGCTCATTTTTCTGCCCAGCTTATCTCTAACTATTCCGGTAAAGTATACGTCTTTGAATGGTTTAAGGCCTTTGTATTCGTAGCCGGCTATAATCATTCTGGCTACCCAGAAAAAGATAATTTCCGGAGCTGTTACCAATGTGCTGGTTGGATAGTAATAATTAACTTCTTTATTATCCGGATCACTTAAGCCCTTGAATACTTCAAAAGGCCATAACCAGCTACTGAACCAGGTGTCCAGACAATCATCATCCTGATGAATATCAGAAAGCGTTAATGCTGTATTTCCAGTACTTTGTTTCAGTTGCTCCAGTGCTTCTTCTGCTGTTTTCGCTACTGCAAAAGAGCCGTCTTTTGTATACCAGGCGGGAATTCTATGCCCCCACCAAAGCTGTCTGCTGATACACCAGTCCTTTACATTCTCCATCCAGTGTCTGTAAAGGTTCTTGAATTTGGCAGGATGAAAATGAATTTCATCCTCCATCACTGCACTTAAGGCTGGTGCAGAAAGTTCTTTCATGCTAACCCACCATTGTAAACTCAGGCGAGGTTCTACTACCACATCCGTTCTTTCACTAAAGCCTACCTGATTGGTATATTCTTCAATCTTATCAATATGTCCGGCTGCTTCCAGGTCTTCCACAATTTTCTTGCGAACAGCAAAACGATCCATACCAATATAAAGCTGAGCCGCTTCACTCATGGTTCCATCATCGTTCATGGTATCAATGATTTCCAGCTGGTATTTCTGACCCAACTGGTAATCGTTCATATCATGTGCTGGCGTTACTTTTAAAGCACCTGTTCCAAAATCCAGTGCTACATATTCGTCAGGAATGATTTTGATTTTTCTATTGATCAATGGAACAAAAGCATACTGGCCATGCAGTGCTTTATATCTTTCATCGGCGGGATTAACACAAATAGCAGCATCTCCCAGAATGGTTTCCGGTCTTACTGTTGCAATGGTAATAGAACCGCCATTTTCCAATTGATATTTAACATGGTACAATTTGCTTTGTACTTCTTTGTAAATCACTTCTTCGTCGCTAAGCGCCGTCTTTGCCTTTACATCCCAGTTAATCATCCGCTTGCCCCTGTAGATATATCCTTTCTGATATAAATCAACAAAGACCTGTATTACAGATGCATAGTAATCCGGGTCCATGGTAAAACTGGTTCTGTCCCAATCGAGGCTACAGCCCATTTTCCGTAATTGCTGCAAAATAATACCTCCGTATTTCTCTTTCCATTCCCAGGCATAATCCAGAAATTCTGATCTGCTCAGGGAAGACTTGGCAATGCCTTTTTCTCTTAGCATTCCAACCACTTTGGCTTCAGTAGCAATAGAAGCATGGTCGGTTCCCGGCACCCAGCAGGCATTTTTTCCCTGCATGCGGGCTCTTCTGACTAAAATATCCTGAATGGTATTATTTAAGCAATGGCCCATATGCAAAACCCCGGTTACATTGGGAGGGGGAATAACAACTGTATAGGCTTCTCTTTCGTCGGGTTTACTTGAAAAATATTGACGGTCAATCCAGTGTTGGTACCATTTTGCCTCAATTTCTGTAGGGATATAATTCTTGCTCAGCTCCATAAAATCAATTGGCTGCAAATTTAAGGAAACTGAAGGAGCTGTAAGGAATTCTCTATTTGGGTTATTTACCAGGTAGAAATGATCTCTGTTTTATCGGAAAATTGATTGGAAAGAGAGGGAGATCCAAAAACATCATCCATTTCCGGCAGGCAATCTTTGGGATTGAGATTGGAGCCAGCACAAAGCTGTCCTACTTTTTGCTGGGCTTTTTTACCTATGATTTTTACAGCCTGTTCAGGGGAATGACAGGCGCTGAATCCGAAGATTATTACCAAAGAGCCAAGGAGCACTTGTTTGGAAATCGGTTGAAAAGCAGCTTTTGTATTCATATAACCTATTAAACGGGTTGACTTCTGAATTGTTACAATCAGGAGACGAATTTTTATCATTAGTTGTAATTTTTATCAGAATATTACAAATCTTATCTTGCAGCCATGCGATTTGCGGTAGTAGATATTGAAACAACGGGGGGATTTCCCAGCCAGCACGGGATTACGGAAATAGCAATTGTTTTGCACAACGGAACTGAAATTGAAGGGGTGTATGAAACACTGGTCAATCCACACCAGCCCATTCCTCCGTTTGTAATTGGAATGACAGGCATTACCAATGCCATGGTAGAAGCAGCGCCTTCTTTTCACGAAGTGGCTCCTCAGATTTATAACTTATTGAAGAACAGGGTCTTTGTAGCGCATAATGTAAATTTTGATTTCAGCTTTGTAAAGCATCATTTAAAGGAAGCGGGCTTTGAATTAAGTACCCCCAAGCTTTGTACTATCCGATTGAGTCGAAAGGTATTTCCTGGATTTCCCAAATACGGTCTGGGGCATTTGTGCAGGCAACTGAATATTGAAATAGAGAATCGCCACAGGGCAGGTGGAGATGCAAAAGCTACTGCTAAAATTCTGGACATGGTGCTCCAGAACAATGGGGAGCGACTGGTGAAGGAAATGTTGCAAAAAGAAAACAGAGAGCAGCTGATGCCTCCTAATTTGCCGGGTCATTTTTTGCATGACCTACCTCAGGAGCCTGGTGTTTATTATTTCCATAACAAGCAAGACAAAGTAGTATACGTAGGTAAGGCCAAGAACATTAAAAAAAGAGTATTGAGCCATTTTACAGGTCTTGATCTCAGTAAAAAAAGACAGGACTTTTTAAGGGAGATATATAGCATACGTTATGCAGTATGCCCAACTGAATTTATAGCCAGTTTGCTGGAAAGCATAGAAATCAAAAGACTATGGCCAGCGTTTAACAAAAGTCAGAAAAGATTTGAGCAGTTGTGGGGTATTTATCTTTTTGAAGATAACCGTGGGTATTTGCGGTTGGCGATAGACAAGAAACATAAAAACACGCAGCCTGTTCAGGCATTTTCTCTCCTGGCCGACGCGCATCGTGAACTCTGGAAATGGGTAAGGGAATTTGAATTGCATCCTGCTCTTTGTTTTCTGGATAAAACCATTCCCAACGAATGGCCGGATGTGCAGTTGCACAATCAGCAGGTAGAAAAAGCAATAGCATGGATTGCAGAAGAAAAAGCATCTTATATCATTAAAGAAAAGAATACAGCTATTTTGGTAGAGAAAGGAAAGTTTGTGGGGATGGGAACCATTGACCATCTGGAAGTGGCTGAACCTTTGGAACCCACTTATGCAGCTGCCATAAAGGAAGCCGTTACTCCCTACGCTGAAAATGAAGTTATTAAATCGATGCTTAGGAAATATCTGGAAAGATATCCTCATCGTGTGGTACGTATAACGGAATAATCTACATTCGCCTCCCTAAAATTGAAAACTGATTATGTCTTTTGCTCCAATTATTGCCGCAAAATTGAATTTGCGTGTTACTCAGGTTGAAACGGTACTGGAATTATTAGCAGAGAGTGCCACCATTCCTTTTATTGCCCGATACAGAAAAGATAGCACGGGTAATCTGGATGAAGTACAGATTCAGCAGATACAGGATGAGCAAAAAAGCTTGCAGGCTTTTACAGAGCGTAAGGAATTTATTGAGAAGACCATTACAGAGCAAGGGAAAATGACGGAAGCCCTTCAGGCTAAAATTAATGGTGCTACTTCCATTGTGGAACTGGAAGATATTTATCTGCCCTATAAAGTGAAGCGTAAAACCAAAGCTGTAGTAGCAAGGGAAAATGGGTTGGAGCCACTGGCTTTAATATTACTTGCTCAGGGTAATGAAGACCCTGAAACCGAAGCGGCTAAATACTTCAATGAAAAAATTACCACAATAGAAGAAGCATTACAGGGTGCCCGGGATATCATTGCAGAGAATGTAAATGAACAGGCCGATATACGCGCCAAGCTGAGAAAACTATTTGAGGAAACCGCATTATTGCAGAGTAAGGTATTGGCCGATAAAGAAACGGAAGCTATTAAATACAAGGATTATTTTGATTTTTCCGAGCCCATTCACAAAGTTCCTTCGCATCGGATTTTAGCGATTTTGCGTGGATTCTTAGAGGGCTTCCTGAGAATCAGTATTGCTCCCTCAGAAGAAGAAGCCATTGAAATGATTGAGGATTTTTATCTGAAGGGACAAAGCCCTGCTGCTGTTCATATTAAGAAAGCCATTAAGGATGCTTACAGAAGATTACTGCAACCCAGCCTGGAAAGTGAATACCGGTCTGCGTTAAAGCAGAAGGCCGATGAAGAAGCCATCAATGTATTTGCAGAGAATCTGCGTCAGCTACTATTGAGTGCGCCGCTCGGCAGCAAAAGAGTATTGGCCATTGATCCTGGTTACAGAACTGGTTGTAAAGTAGTTTGTCTGGACGAGTCCGGAGAGTTGCTGACCACCGACCTGATCTATGTACACGAAGCAGGTAAGCTATACGACAGCGAATACAAAATTAAACAACTGGTTAAGCAGTTTGAAATTCAGGTATTCGCAATTGGAGATGGAACTGCGGGCAGAGAAACAGAGCAGTTTATTAAAAAAATGAACTTAGGGCTTCCCGTATTTTTAGTGAATGAAGATGGGGCTTCGGTTTATTCTGCTTCTGAAATTGCAAGAGAAGAATTCCCTGATTACGATATTACCGTGAGAGGTTCTGTAAGTATAGGCAGAAGATTGATGGACCCATTGGCAGAGCTCGTGAAAATAGATCCCAAGAGTATTGGAGTAGGACAGTACCAGCATGATGTAAACCAGTTCAGACTGAAAGAAAAACTAGATCAGACGGTGGTAAGTTGTGTAAATACCGTTGGGGTAAACCTGAATACAGCGAGCAAGCAATTGCTGAGCTATGTAAGTGGTATCAATGAATCGGTGGCAGATAATATTATTAAACACCGAAAATCAATTGGTGCGTTTCATTCCAGAGAAGAGTTGCTGAAAGTGCCAAGACTGGGCGCCAAGGCTTTTGAACAATGCGCCGGCTTTTTAAGAATCCTTAAGGCAAAACATCCGTTGGATGCAAGTGCCGTGCATCCTGAAGCGTATCCAATAGTAGAAAAAATGGCAGCTGATCTGGGAACCAGTGTTGAAGCTTTAATTGGAAATGAATCGCTTTTAAAACAAATTGATCCCAAAAAATACGTAACAGAGCAGATTGGTTTGCTGGCATTGAATGATATTATCAAGGAATTGCAGAAGCCGGGTCTGGATCCAAGATCAGAATTGGAGCAATTTGAATTTGCCAATATTTATTCAATAGAAGAAGTTACAGTGGGATTGGTATTGCCAGGTGTGGTGACCAACCTGACCCGTTTCGGGGCGTTTATAGACATAGGAGTGAAGCAGGATGGATTGGTACACGTGAGTGAAATTGCCCATCGTTATATTTCTGATCCAAGCGAAGCACTGAAACTGGGCCAGAAAGTGAATGTAAAAGTGCTGGAAGTAGACATTGCACGCAAGCGGATTGCACTCTCTATTAAGCAAACGGAAGCTGCGCCGGCGGCGGGTATAGGAGGTCGTAAGGATATGGCACAGCACAAGCGTTCTAATCAACCCCTAAAGAAGGAAGAAGACCTGAGCAATATGAATGTGACTGATGCATTACAGGCATTGAAAAAGAAGTTTGGTAAATAATGTAAATTAGAAGAAATATTAAAGGAATGAAATACTTGTTATGCGCAGTGATTGCCTGTACTTTTTTAATGGAAGCTTCAGCACAAAAAATTGTTAGACCTTTTATCACCGGATATGGTGATGTTTTTGAAGTGGCGGCAACCAAAGAAGTAGTTAACAAAAAAGGCAAGTATAAAATTCTGGTTGATATTATCAGTCCTTCTGCCAATGCAAAAGAAATCAGTGAACATTTCGAAAATATAGCCCGAATTGCCAATTTGCATGTTGCTGCTGGCGTTAAGCCTGAAAATCTGTCCATCATTGCAGTGGTTCATGGACCAGCAGTTTCTTTTATATTGAACAATGAAACCTATAAACAGAAGTTTGGTGCAGAGAATCCCAATCAACCCCTGTTTACTGCACTAAAAGCAGCTGGAATTCCTTTGTATGTATGTGGACAGACGCTCTTTAAAAGAAAGGTAGATCCATCAACTTTGGCACCTGAATTCGAAATTGTACAATCTGCTGTTACTACTATCACTACTTATGCTCCTCAGGGATATACGGTGTTAAAATATTAAACATGAAGGCTTCTGATACAACACAAACTGTTTTAAATAATCTGGGAATTGCCGGGTTCAATGAAATGCAAAAAGCAACCCAGACCGCTTTTGAAACGGCTGATGGTGTGTTGTTGCTTTCGCCCACAGGGTCTGGAAAAACCCTGGCTTTTTTGTTTCCGATTTTGCAGCAGCTGAATCCGAAGGGGAATAAAGTGCAGGCATTGATTCTTACGCCTTCCAGAGAATTGGCTATTCAGATAGAGCAGGTCTGGAAAAAAATGCAGACCGGTTTTAAAGTAATCTGTGCCTATGGAGGTCATGATATGCCCGGAGAAATTAACAGTTTAATAGAAGCGCCTGCTCTATTGGTAGGAACTCCCGGAAGAATTGCCGATCACCTGAAACGAAAGTCATTTGATCCAACAGCCATCAGGCATTTTGTTTTTGATGAGTTTGATAAATCCCTGGCACTCGGATTCGAGGAAGACATGGAGTATATAACCAAACAGGTGAGAGCTGCTGCACTAAGAGTATTTGTATCTGCCACGGCGTCCATTGTTATTCCGGAATTTGCTACGCCTAAAAACCTTACGGTCCTGAATTATCTAAAACAGGAAGAAGCCCTTCCCGCTGTGGATGTATTCACTGTATGGTCTGAAGAAAAAGACAAAGTGAAAACGCTGTTTCAATTACTCTGTTCCATTGGAACAGAACAGGTGTTGATCTTCTGTAATCACCGTGAATCTGTTGAAAGAACCAGTAGTCTGTTAAAGGAAATGGGTATTGAAACGGGTGTTTTTCATGGAGGGATGGAACAGATGCAACGTGAACAGGCACTTATTAAATTCCGCAACGGAACTACCCAGTTTTTAGTAACAACAGATTTGGCAGCCAGAGGCCTGGATATTCCCGATATTGAGCATATCGTTCATTATCATTTGCCATCCACTTTTGCAGAGTTTACCCATCGCAATGGCAGAACTGCCCGAATGAATAAAACAGGAAATATTTATATTATCCTGCATGAATCGGAAAGTATACCTAATTATTTGGGTGAGGCGCCTGCCGCCTTTTCATTACCCGAAAAAGCAAAACTGCCCAAGCCTTCTAATTGGGGTACGGTTTATATTAACGCCGGTAAAAAGGAAAAAATCAATAAGGTAGATATTGTAGGTTTCTTTTTGCAAAAGGGAAAAATACCAAAAGAAGACCTGGGATTGATTGTTGTGAAAGACCATAACTCCTTTATTGCTATCAGAAAAAAAGCAATACCGGGCTTGTTGAAAGCGGTTCGCGACGAAAAACTGAAAGGGAAGAAATTCCTGATAAGGGAAGCCAGATAAGGGGATGCCTTCTGATGAGAATTGCTTAATTTGAGTCTTTAAATATTTGCTATGAGGATAGTTCCATTGCTTGCATCAGCCCTCTTAACCTGGGGTGCTATTCATTTATTTAATACCCAGCTTTCCGTAGGAGGAAGCAAGACTCCCAGACTGGGATATTTTTTGTCCCCTCAACATGGTTTCTGGCAAAATGCAGAATCTACAGAAACCAATTACAATGACAATATTGTATTGAAAGATCTTCAGGGTAAAGTAGAAGTGTACATTGATGACCGCCTGGTTCCGCATATTTATGCAGATGAAGACAATGATGCCTACTATGTGCAGGGATACCTGCACGCCAAGTTCAGACTTTGGCAAATGGAATTTCAAACCCATGTAGCTGCTGGTAGATTAAGTGAAATTGTAGGTAAAGAAAGAGTTTCCACCGACCAGTTCTTCAGAAGGCTAGGTATGGTATATGGTGCAGAAAAAACAAAAGCGTATGTGGAGAAGAATAATCCTGAAATGCAATCAGCCATTGATTCCTACGCAAAAGGGGTGAATGCATATATTGCACAGTTAAAGCCAGAGGAAATTCCATTTGAGTATAAATTATTAGACTATAAGCCGGAAGCATGGACTTCATTAAAAACGTATTTGTTTCAGATGTTTATGTCTTATGATTTAACTGGTAGAGGCGCCGTTACCGATTTGCAAATGAGCAATGCCAGAAACTATTTTGGCTATAAAGATTTCGATCGTTTGTTTACGGACGTGCAAGATTCGCTTGATCCTATTATTCCCAAAGGGACGGTGTATGCAAAACCTTCTATTAAAGTGGTAACCCCTGCAGATGTGCAAACAGCCTATCTGGGCGATACCTCAGGTAGTTCAACTGCTATGGCGCCATTTGTTCCCAATAAGAGTAATGGAAGTAATAACTGGGTTGTGGGAGGAAGTAAAACAAAATCCGGAAGACCCATTTTGGCCAATGATCCGCATCTGGGGTTAAATCTGCCTTCTCTTTGGTTTGAAGTGCAAATTTCAACCCCAACACATAGAACCTATGGGGCAAGCTTTCCAGGATCACCGGCTGTCATCATTGGTTTTAATGACAGTATAGCCTGGGGGGTAACCAATGCAGGAAGAGATGTGCTGGATTATTATGAAATGAAGTTTAAAGATTCAACTTTAAATGAATACTGGTACAATGGTGAATGGGTAAAAGCAGAAAAAAGATCCGAAACCATCAAAGTAAAAGATAGTGCCAATGTAATTGAAAATATTGCCATGACTGTTTATGGACCAACCATGTACGATCACCATTATAAAAACAGCGGCTCAGGTGGAAAGAACCTTGCCCTAAGATGGACTGCCCATGATGGGGGAAGTGGATTGCTGGCATTTTACAAGTTGAATCATGCAAAAAATTACGATGATTATTTAGAAGCCATTTCCCATTGGAATACAACCGGGCAGAATTTTGCTTTTGCTTCCAAGACCGGTGATATTGCCTTAAAGCAACAGGCTAATTTTGTTGCCAGATGGTACAGACAGGGAGACTTTATTTTACCTGGTCAGGATAGTACCTATGCATGGCAGGGTTATATTCCGACCAATGAGAATCCAATGATCAAAAATCCGGAACGAGGTTTTGTAAGCAGCGCCAATCAAAAGTCTACCGATAATTCCTATCCTTATTATTTAGGTGCAACTTCTAATTTTCCTGTATACAGAGGGGTAATCATCAATCGAAAACTAACTGCACTATCCAATGCTACGGCACAGGATATTCAGAAACTGCAAATGGACAATTACAATGTATTTGCGGAAATGGCAAGGCCGGTACTCATGAAATACGTAAATCGGGCTGCCCTAACTGCAGATGAAAAGAAATATCTGGATATCATGAACGGCTGGAATCTGGTAAGTGATGTAAATGAAAAAGGGGCAACCGTATTTAATGTAATCTGGGATAGTCTGGAAGCCAGTATCTGGGGCGATGAATTTGCAGGCGCAACAACCAATATAGGATGGCCTGATGAAATAACACTGCTGGAGAGCTTGCAGCGAGATAGTTTATACTCCTTTGCAGACAATATTAAAACAAAGAATAAAGTAGAAACCATTACGGATGCCGTAATGGAAGCAATTAAAAAAGCAACGGTTGTTCTGCAAAAAGCGGATAAGGAAGGTAAGTTGAGCTGGGCATCATTTAAAGATACCCGCGTAAGCCATTTGCTGAAAATTAATCCTTTAAGTGCTTTGCATTTACCCATTGGAGGGGGCAGGCATATTATTAATGCTACCACTGAAATGCATGGACCCAGCTGGAGAATGATTGTACATATGACCGATGAAATTGAAGCTTACGGTGTTTATCCTGGTGGGCAACATGGTAATCCCGGAAGTAAATATTACGATACATTTATTGACCATTGGGCTACTGGAAAATATTATCCCATTTTGTTTTTACACTTAAAAGATGCGCCAACCCATAAGCGGATTAAGTGGTTAATGACATTTACAAAAGCTTAAAACCAAACTGTATGAAATTCATTGTATCTATATTGCTCACTGCATTACTTGCGTTTGTAGCCGGTTTGTTTACGCAGTTTCCCTGGTGGGTTTTTGCCATCAGTTCTTTTGTTGTATCTGCCCTAATACCGCAAGCTCCGGGTAAATCCTTTTTAAGCGGATTTTTGGGTTTGTTTTTATTGTGGGTGATACTGGCCATTATTAAAGACGCAGCCAATGAGCATATTCTCTCTACGAAAGTATCTCAGATATTGCCATTGGGTGGATCTTTTATTATGTTGATTTTGATTACGGGAATCATTGGCGGACTGATTAGTGGATTTGCTGCTTTAACTGGCGCATACTTAAAGAAATCTTAATCTTGTTAGCCCGTTTTCAGCAACATTGGCATTTGTGTTTTTCTGGTTTGCAAAAACCGGGTCGACCTTTTTTACTCGCCATGAGTGGGGGGGCAGACAGTACGGTGCTGGCCATACTTTTGCAATCTTTGGGTGTTGAATTCAAAGTAGCACATGTGAACTATCAGCTAAGAGGTGAAGAGAGCTACAGAGACGAAAACTTTGTGGTGTCCTTTTGTAAAAAGCATTCTATAGGATATTGGATTAAGCGGGTAGATACGCTTCAATATAAGAATGAGACCGGATTGTCTACACAAGTAGCAGCCAGAAATATTCGCTATGAATGGTTTGATCAGTTACGAAATGAACATGCTGAATTAGCAGATTCCTGGATAATCACAGCGCATCATGCCAATGATGCCATTGAAACCAGTGCCATGCATTTTTTCAGAGGAACAGGATTGGAAGGATTAAAAGGAATTGTGGCTGTGCACGCCGATAAGAAAATCATCCGGCCCTTGCTGCCCTTTTTTAAAGAAGAAATTGAATCGTTCGCGGGTAGCCATTCCATTGAATTCGTGAAAGATTCATCCAATGATACAGATGACTACACAAGAAACTATTTCAGAAATCAGCTTCTGCCATCCGTAGAAAAAGTATTTCCAAGGGTTGAACAGAATTTACTGGCCAATCTTACCCGCTTTAATGAAGCAAGTATATTGTATAAACAGGCAGTTGAAGTGCATTTAAAAAAGCTGCTGCACTGGAAAGGAAGTGAATGCCACGTGCCTGTTATGCTTTGGCAGAAAGCGAATCCATTGCATACCATTACCTGGGAAATCATTTCGCCCTTTCTTTTTTCAGCAGATCAGATTCCGGAAGTGATAAAATTGCTAACCGCAGAAAACAGCAGTTATATTCAATCCGCAACACACCGGATTATCAAGAACAGAAAATGGATGATCATTGCCCCGATTGCCAATGAAACGGCGGTAAATATTGTAATTGATAAGCCGGGTATTATTCAATTTTCAGGTGGCATACTGGATCTTTCTTTTCGCAATGAACTTGTGGAACCATTAGATTCAGGTATTACCACAGCCAATGATGGAAGAGTAGTCGAATTCCTGGATGCGACTGAAGTAAGGTTTCCTCTCTTGCTTCGTAAGTGGAAGGCCGGTGATTACTTTTATCCACTTGGAATGGTAAAGAAGAAGAAACTGTCTAAGTTCCTGATGGATATAAAGTTGAGTAAAACTGAGAAGGAAAAAGTGTGGATTCTGGAGTCAGACAATAAAATTATTGCCGTGCTGGGTAAAAGAATAGATCATCGATTCAGATGTGTAGCCACTACCCAAAAGCAATTAGCGATTGCATTTACAGCCGGTTAAAATCCACCCCTCCGCACCAAAAAAAGGAAAAACTTTTTAATAGCCTGCAATATAGAGTTTGATTGCGTTTACGAAATTCTCTACAACGTTGAAATTGCTTAGAAAAGTGGTGGTGATGATTAAGAATACAATACCGAAAATAGCGCCCCAGATATGCGCTGAGTGATTGATATTGCCATGCCCCTTCTTTGCCAGATAAGCAGACAAAATCAGGTATAGTGGTCCGAATACAAAGCCGGGAATATGAAATGGGATTGGGAAAATACCCATCCCCATAGTTGGATAAAGAAAAATACCCGCAAAAATGACTGCGGAAACGGCTCCCGACGCGCCTAAACTTCTATAGTGATAGTTATTCTGATTGTTAAAATAAGTAGGGAGCAGGCACACAATTAATGAGATGATATACAATAGCAGATAAACAATTTTCCCTGAGTCTCCGAATATCTGAACAAAAGTTCTTTCAACAAGATCCCCAAAGAGGTAAAAGGAATACATATTGAATAGTAAGTGCATGATATCTGCATGAATCAATCCACTCGTAACAAAACGATACCATTGGTTTCTGTTGCTAATGGCCGGAGGATAAAATATCAAATCGTCCAGTACTTTCTGGTTAGAAAATCCAGTAAAGGAAATAACACTGGTTAGTAATATAATGCTGAGTGTGATGGTAAGCATAGTGACCGGTTAATTAAATATGGTGATATTTCTCGTTTTTAATAATAGTGCAGGCTCTGTACAACTGTTCAGCTAAAATCAGCCTTACCAGCATATGGGGGAAAACCAACCCGGATAAACTCCATACAGCCTGGGCACGTTGGGTAACTGAATGCTCTACTCCAAATGCACCTCCAATCAAAAACACCAATTGTTTACAACTTTCATTGGCTCTTTGTTCAATAAACTTTGCCAATTGCGGAGAGCTGAAGCTTTTGCCTCTCTCATCCAGTAAAACCAGGTAGTCGTCTTTATCTACAAGATTTAGTATAAGTGCGGCTTCGGCTTTTTTCAGTTCATTTTCCGGTAAACTGGCTGCATTTTTGGGAGGGGCAATAATATGCCACTCAGTTTTAAAATATTTATTGATTCTTTTGGTAAAATCATCAATTCCTTCGCTTACATAGGATTCATTGGCTTTGCCAACTGAAATCAGGCGTAGTTTCATAGTTTGAAAGTAAGTACAATTTCGGGTAAATCCAATTGGCATAGCTTTTGTTCTTTTCCAAACTCAAAGTATATTACAGACAAATTGCTTTCTAATGAGAAATTTAACTTTTAGTTTCGTTTGTTTACTGGTGTTTGGAATAGGAACTGTGGCAAAAGCACAACAAATTGATTCTATGATGAGTGTGTATGCAGAGGGATTTCCTAAGGAAAAAATACATGTTCATTTTGATAGACCCGTTTATAATACAGGAGACACATTGTTTTATAAAGTGTATTTGCTTGCGGGCAATGAGCCCAGTGTACTTAGCAAAAACCTCTATGTGGAATGGTATGATACAACGGGAACCCTTATAAAGCAGACAGTAGCACCATTGTATCAGGCTACAGCCAAGGGAAGCTTCGAAATTCCTGCTAATTATGGCGGAGGTTTTCTCCATGTAAAAGCTTTCACCAGATGGATGTTGAATGATGACGTTGCTTATTTGTTTCAAAAAAATATACCCATTAACGGGGGCAATATAGTTATCGGCAGAATGCCTTCTCCAACACGGGTAGAAATATTTCCGGAGAGCGGCACTTTGGTTGAAGGAGTGAATTCAAGAGTAGCTTTTAAAGCCATCAATCAAGCTGGATTACCCGTAAAAATTAAAGGAGTATTGGTAGATGCGCAGAAAAAAGTACTGGATAGCTTAAAAGTACAACATGACGGTATGGGCGTATTTGTACTGAAACCCTTGCCTGGTCAACAATATCAGCTAAACTGGACAGATGAGTTTGGAAGGGCTGGAACAACTTCTATTAAAGATATTAAGAAAGAAGGGGTTGTATTGACAGTTAGAACCAATAATGAAAAAGCCTTTTTACAATTTGAAAGGTCGGAACCGGCTTCCGCCAACTTTAAGCAAATGAATTTGCTGGTGCATATGAACCAAGTGCTGATGTATAAAGTAGGACTAAAAATGTCGGAAAGAAATTTTCAAAGGGCTGAAATTCCCATTGAAGAATTGCCAACCGGAATAGTACAGTTTACTTTATTTACGGCAGATTGGATTCCTGTTGCAGAAAGAATTGCTTTTATAAACAATCATACCCATGACTTTAATGCCAAGATAAATCCTATTGTGACGAATCTGGGAAAGCGT
This sequence comes from uncultured Sediminibacterium sp., assembly GCA_937907555.1. Classification (GTDB taxonomy): domain Bacteria; phylum Bacteroidota; class Bacteroidia; order Chitinophagales; family Chitinophagaceae; genus Sediminibacterium. The sequence goes on along the minus strand of CALEST010000448.1, from coordinate 378 downwards.
GCATTAAATAAGTTTGACATTTTTGTTTCAGATACTTCAATGACCAATATGTCGGTAGCCGTGATTGATGCCAATGCCAATTCGAATGATCCGCATTCTATTTTTTCCAATTTTCTGCTGGCCAGTGAAATCAAGGGATATGTTCACAACCCTTCCTATTATTTTCAGAGTGATGCAGACAGCATCATGAACAGGCTAGATCTGGTAATGATGACAAATGGCTGGAGAAAGATTAATTGGGAGAAAATGAGAGAAGGGATTGGGCCACAATTAAAGTATATGCCAGAAACGGAATATATGACACTAAAAGGTTCTGTATTTGGCATTAAACCCGGCATGGTAAAAGACCAGCAACTGAATTTTGTAATGGCGGCTAAA
>CALEST010000447.1 GCA_937907555.1 uncultured Sediminibacterium sp. | reverse complement strand
TGAATAGGGCCATTGGCAGCTTCAAAGCGATGGATGTTTTCTTCCAGCGCCTTCATAAACCGCTTGGCATGCATCGGCGTAAAAATAATACGCGACTTCACTTTACTCTTGGGTGTACCCGGCATTACATTCACAAAGTCAATCACGAATTCCGCATTGCTATGAGTAATGATGGCCAGATTGGCATAAGCGCCTTCTGCTACTTCCTCGGTAATTTCTATGTTCAACTGGTTATTGGGTTGTTGTTCCATTTTTTGGGGATTGATTATGGCACAAAAATAGGGCCTGTAAGAATACAGGCCCCCATGAGAATTAAAAACTGAGAATGAAAAACTCATTATTTATCCCACCATACTTTAGCATCCTGAGAGTTGCTGTTAAACAACGCTGAAGCAGCTGCATAGTTGGTTGGATTATATAAAGGTTCGTTTGGTCCGTAAGGAATTCTTCTTGGAATTGCTTTACCAGCACCTGGAGCAGGAGTTAAAGCAGGGAAACCTGTTCTTCTCCACTCAGACCATCCTTGTAAACCATCAGGATAGTGTGCCAACCAGCGCTGTTCGCCAATTTTAGCATTATCAGCTGCAGAACCATCCAATGCTACAGAAGGCTGAGCAAGGTAGTTGGTGATTGCAGTTGCGTTGGTGATTCCCCATCTGTTCATTTCTGCAGTGATACCATTGTTATACATGGTTACAGCAACTTCAGAAGTCCAGCCCAATTTAGCAGCTTCCGCTCTTGCAAGGAACATTTGTCCTGCAGAAATCAAGCTCAAAGGCATGGTTTGCGGAGTAGCTGTGTAACCTAAAACGAAAGCAAAACTTGGGTTGTTTGTTTGCCAAGCTAATGCATCTGCTCTGGTTAAACCGTAAGGGAAACCTTTAGTGTTATTACCAAACTTATCAATACGAGGATCACCTAAAGCTGTAAGCTTGTTAGTGATAGTAGCACTTACCGCGTAGTCAAAACGCTGGGTAATTACATAGTACTGATAAACAGGGTTATTGTAGTTACCACCTGGATAAGAGATAGTAGCGTTATCTGCATTTGCATCAATAACACCCGCAGCAACAGCGGCAGCAAATTCTGCTTTACCCAAAGTTGGATTGGCTTTTGACATACGCAATGAAAGCACAGCAATCAAAGAGTTGGCAAATTTCTTCCATTTGGTTGTGTTACCAGCATACATGATATCTCCCTGAATGGCAGTACCAGTAGTAAACTGAGCGTTAGCGGCTTTTAATTCTGCAATCAATGCCGGGTAAATGGTCTCTTGCTTATCGTAAGGAATGGTACCATTGCCTTTTAAAGCCTGAGAATAAGGAATATCACCGTAAGCATCGGTTAGTACAGCAAAGTAGTAAGCCTTTAAAATACGGGCAATGGCAATTTGATTGGCATTGGCTCCGAATTCTGCAGCCGCTCCTGCTGTAGAAGGATCACTATTGGTGTTGATGATATTCTGTAAATCGTACATCGCACCCGCGTAGAAATCATCCCAGTTCTGGGTTGGAGCTGCGTAACGGGATATATCGGTGTACTGGGTTTCAGACATATACTGCGCATACAAGCCAGCAGTAGTGTTGATGGCATTTCCCCAAACGTTACCGCCAATACCGGACAGTACGTTGGTCAATAATGCTGAAGTGATAGGAATGGTTGTTGCGTTCGGATTACGGTTAATATCGCCGAAATCACCAATTCCCTTGCTACAACCCACCACTAAAGTGGCACAAACCCCTAACGACAGCACTGCTTTTTTTATATTCATACTTTTCATGATAATTGTTTTAGGGTTTTAGAATGATACCTTAACGTTAAATCCAATGGTTCTTGCACCTGGCATCTGACCATCTTCCCCTTGAACACCACTGATTTCAGAAGGATCAAAGTTCTTAGAGTCTCTGAAGATGAAGAACAGGTTACGAGCAGTTAAAGCAACTGAAGCACCTTGGATAGATTTACCAAACTTCCCTAGTTTGTTGGTTGGGATAGAATAGCCTAAGCTAAACTCACGCAATTTTGCATAAGACAATTTGTGTACAAATGGCTCTGCAATTTGCTGGTAGTAGAACTGGTGGAAGTAATCGTAAGCGTCTACATAAACGTCTACTGGAGTTCTTCCGTCTCTTGCATCAACACCGGTAACACGTACACCACCACCTGCAGAAACTGCATCGCGGATTGGGTTACCCTTGTCGTTCAAGCCAGCTGTTTTGTCCATCAAGCCAGAGAAAGTTCCCCACTGCTCAGATAGAGAGAAGAAACGTCCGCCGAACTGATAGTCAAATGTTAAACCAACATTGAAGTTCTTGTAGCTGAAGAAGTTTTGTAAACCTCCGGTCAACTTAGGTACAACTGAACCCCAATCTTTGGTTGCATCTGCCTGGTACCAGCCTAATCCACCGCTGAATCCGTTGGTAGTAATCAATGGCTGACCTTGTGCATTACGCGCAATACCACCACCTCTTAACATACCCCACTGCTGACCCACAAAGTGGAAAGCACGCGCAAAACGAGTTCCGAAAGAACCACCTGCTAAAGTATAGCTGGTTAAACCTGGAGCCAATGCTCTTACTTTATTATCTAACAAATAAGCAGCTGTTGTATTCACAGTCCAGTTGAAGTCTTTCTTCTTCATGATGTCTACTCCCAATTCCAATTCTATACCCTGACGACTAATCCAGGCAGCATTGATGGTTTGAGAAGTAAATCCGGAAACACCAGAAACAGAAACCGCTAAAGGCTCGTTCTTGTTGTTCTCGTTATAGTAAGTAGCATTCAAACGAACTTTGTTTTTTGCAAAACGCAAGTCGATACCTGCTTCCCAAGTGGTTGTTAATGCTCCACGTAGGTTTGCATCAGGAGAACCATTCGGTGTACTCATTAGGAAGTTGGTTCCCCATAATAATGGGTTAACAGAGTAGTTCAGGTTCAAAGCATAAGGGTTTAAAGCCTTAGGCTTCTTACCCCAAGATGCAAATGCTTTACCAAAATTTAACCATGGTAATGCAGATTTGGTGAACTCAGAGAATACGAAAGCACCACCCACTGATGGAGACAACAAGGAGTTGTTACCTGCTGGTAAGGTAGAGAACCAGTCGTTACGAACTGCCCATGTTAAGCTAAGGAACTTCTTGTATTCTACGTCACCAAATGCAAACAAGGAATTCGCTTGCTGATCAGAGCGAGTGTTAGTTATAGAAGGAGTTGTTTTTGAGTTGCTGATAGCATACAAACCTGGTACGTTCAAACCGTTATTGGTATTCATTGCTACTTCTCTTTGACGAATATTCAAACGGTTCGCACCCACGTTAGCAGCAACTACGAAATCTCCGAATGTATTGTTGTAAGACAAAATACCTTCAAAGTTCCACTCACTGTTAATTCTGTTGTGAGTAGCATAAGATGCTAACAAACCAGTTTGTGCACCAGAAGTCTGAAGAATATTGGGATCAATATTTTCTAGATTTCTATTGAACTGATCCTTACGGATACTACCCTTGAACTTCAGGTTCTTAGAGAACTTAACTGTCATATTGATATCTCCGTATAAACGGTCTCTGCGCTGATCACGCTGTATATTGTTAAAGTAGGTAAATGGATTGTACCAGTAGTTACCTGCCCATACACTGTTCTGAGGTGCAGCTGCACTCCAAGAACCTGGGTTTCTGCGGAAGTTCCAGGAAGGAATGGTTCCGATTGGAGTTCTGATATCAGCTAATTCCTTTAAGATATTGATGTCCAAATCTCTGTGGAACCACTGGCTAAAGTTACCAGAAGAGTTATTAGAGTATCCATCGTTGAAATCACCAGAGATCAACTGATTGGTATAAGTTAGGTTAGCTCCAATTGTGAAGATACTACCCAAATCCATTGAGAAATTGGTATTCAATGTATGTCTCTGACTCTTTGAATTAGGCAACATACCTTTAATGTTCTGGTTGGTATAAGATACTCTTAAGCTTTGACCAGCGCCATTGCTTTGAGAGAAACTTACATTGGTATTAGAAGTTACCCCAGTGTTCCAGAAATCTCTTGCGTTGTTTGGCTGTGGAGTAAAGCTGGCTGTTTTACCAGATCTGGAATGACCTGGAATAAAAGCATACCAAGGAATATACTCAGATCCGTCAATTTTTGGACCCCAAGAAGCATCATCGGTAAAGTCGCGGTAACGCTTACCGTTCAATGCCTGCCATTCTGCTGGCATGGTTGGGTTGTAAGTGAAAGTTAACCAACCACCATCACCACCACCATACTCATTTTGGTAGTTAGGCATGAAAGCAGCTTTGTCGAACATAGTTGACTGGTTTACTTCTACTCCAATGCCCTTGCCTTTTCTACCTTTCTTGGTAGTAACTACAATGGCACCGTTACCGGCACGGCTACCAAACAAAGCAGTAGCGTTTGCACCTTTTAGTACAGTAAGGTCTTCAACATCGTCAGGGTTAATATCGAATGAGCTGGTGATAGTACCATCTACTACATAAATAGCTCCATCACCATCGGTTAATGATCCACCCCCTCTGATACGAAGGAAACCCTGGTCGTTCAGCTTGGCTGAAGACTGACCTCTGAACTG
>CALEST010000446.1 GCA_937907555.1 uncultured Sediminibacterium sp. | reverse complement strand
ATACTTTAAGCATTGAGAATAAAAATATCAGCTTATTGCGGAATACCAGTGATGAGTTGGTAGAGTTGGAATTGGTGTATAATAAATATTTGCAAACCAGGGAGGATTCCTTAATTGATCTTTCGGCAAAGCTGGTTGAAAATACCCTTCAGCGGTTAAAAAATTTACAGCAAGAGAGTGATAGCGGCAGGGCTGCCCAGATTGTTCAGCAATTAGCAGAAGAACGACCCTTGCCGGAAATGATTGCAGATTTTCAAAATCTTTCTTCAAAATTCAAAACCAATCAGATTAATTTATCCAATAATAGTGAGACCGACTCAGTAAATTTTTTATTGGCTCAATACCATCAGCAGTTTAAAAGGGTATTAATAAAAGAAGATGCATTCAGGGAAAATTTAAGTAAAACCATATTCAAAAATGCTGTTACCGGTACCGATGTTATTCAAAAATTTTTCTGGATATCTCTGCTGATCATCCTGTTTATAGTAGGGGTGTTGGTTTATAATATCTATAAGATGGTTAACTATGAAAATGAAATTCTGGAAGCCAGGGAAAAAGCGGTAAAACTTGCGCAGGTAAAAAGCAGGTTTTTGAGCAATATGAGCCACGAAATCAGGTCTCCGCTTACTGCTATCATGGGCTTTACGGAAATCATCGATAAAATAGAAATAGACGCAGAGAAAAAGAACTTTCTTCATGCCATTAAAACCTCTTCGGAGCACTTATTGTCTACGGTGAATGACGTACTTGATTTTTCCAAACTGGATGCAGGTAAACTGAAACTGGAAAAACAGCCTTTTTATATTAAATCTGCCATAGAGGAAGTTAGTTTTGCCTTATCCAGCACCAGTGCAGCAAAAAAAGGAATCCGTGTTAATACCGTAATTAATTTGCCGGAAAGCCTTTTGGTTAAGGGAGATTTATTCCGACTAAAACAAATCCTGTACAATTTGTTAAGTAATGCAATTAAGTTTACTGAAAAAGGCGGAGTAACCATTGACGCCGTAATTGCAAGTAAAACCAATGACAAAGCTGTTATTCGGATTGCAGTTGCCGATACAGGAATAGGTATTCCCAATGATCAGATTAAAACGGTTTTTGAAGAATTCACGCAGGTATCTAACAATACTGCCACAAAGGACAATAGAAGAGCCATCAAGGGAACCGGGCTGGGTTTATCAATATGTAAAATGCTTGTTGAATTACAAGGAGGAACCATTGGTGTTGAAAGTAAACTGAATCAGGGCTCTGTTTTTACATTTTCCATTCCTTACGAACTGGCAACTGAAAAAGTTGATACAGATAAAGAACAAACAACTATGAGTAGTATTTCTCCTGTACTTAAGGGCAAAAAAGTATTGGTTATTGAAGACAATGATGTGAACATTATGCTGTTGACCATGCTGCTGAAAAAAGTTGGAATTGTATATGATATTGCCAAAGACGGGGATATTGGACTGCAAATGTTTAAAGAGAATATTTATGATATTATACTCACAGATATCAATGTGCCTAAGTTAACAGGAGATGAAATTGCTGTTTTTGTTAGGCAGTATCCTGATGAAGTCAAGCGAAATATGCCAATAGTTGGCCTTACAGCAACCATTGTTCAGGATGATCTGGACGACTATCTGGCTGCAGGTATCAATCAGGTATTGGTAAAACCATTTAAACAAGATGACTTGTACGCTACGCTTGAAAAATACCTGTCTTAATTAGACTGGGTTCTGTAAATAGTCTGAATAGTTTCCCGTGTTTTTTGCTGAAGAACGATCTGCCTATTGGTTAATAAATTCCCGATGATTTCTTCGTTGTAATGCCTGATGGTAATTAAGGCCAGCATTTTTTCTATCTGTACATCAAAGAGTTCACTGCATTTCTCAGCAAGCATTCCAATCTTTTCATCGTGATCATCCAGACATAGCTGCAGGCTGATAGCTCCGGTCTGAATTAAATTGGGTTTTACTTTTATTTCACTGAAAATCTTATACAGAACACTCATTGGCTCTTCTCCAATAAAAGAGAAATCTTTTGTTTTTAAATGCATCAGTACCTGATGTTCCTTGTTCACAATAATTGGAGGAAGGTTTTTAACGTGCTTGTGGTGAATGATGGTTCCTTCAAGAGAAGGGTCTAAAAAACATTTCACCAGTAAAGGGATATTTTTATTCTGAAGGGGCTTTATTGTTTTTGGATGAATTACCTGGGCGCCATAATAGGCCATTTCAATAACTTCATTAAAATTCAGCTCCTTAATTAGCTGTGCATCAGGGTAAGATTTTGGATCGGCATTCATTACCCCTTCCACATCTTTCCAGATGGTTAATTCAAAAGCATCCAGAATATTGGCAAAAATGGCTGCCGTATAATCACTTCCTTCTCTGCCCAATGTGGTGCTTTCATTGTCATCAGTTGCTCCAATGAATCCCTGTGTAATGGTAATATTGCCTGTGAATTCTTCAATTGCAGCTTTAATTCTGGATGCGGAAAAATCAAATTGAACTCCGGCATCTCTGAAGTTATTATCCGTTCTCAGCAAATCTCTTACATCCAGCCATTGATTGTTTATTTTTTCCTCTTTTAAGAAGTGGCTGATGATACAGGTGCTGAACAGTTCGCCTGTGCAAACAATCTGGTCGTAATAGTAATCGTAATTTCTTACTGGTTTATCGTGTAAAAGCCATTCTACTTCTGTAAAAAAGTCGTTTAATTGCTGCATACATTCATTGTATTGCAATACCAGTAAATATTTTGCAGTAGTCAGGTGCTGGTTCTTTACCACATTAAATAGCTGCAGGGCTTCCTCCTTATTTCCTTTAAAATAGGCATCCACTACTTTTTCAAGTCCATTGGTTGTTTTTCCCATTGCAGAGATAATAATTACCAGACGTTCCTGCTGGTGGGAAGCAACAATTGATCTTAAATTTTTTATTCTGTCAACACTGTTTACGCTGGCACCTCCGAATTTGAATATTTTCATACTTGATGGCTTGAGATAATCTTTTCTATTCACACAAATATACGTTCCGTACCCGCCCAATTATTATCTTTATATAAACGAAAGCGCTATATGACAATTAACAGAACCGTACTCACCTTAGATGAGTTTACGCTACAACAGTTAAGGCAGTTCCCATCGGCTACAGGAGAATTGAGCCGTTTGCTAAGAGACATGGCATTGGCGGCAAAAAGGGTAAATGTTGAAGTGAATAAAGCCGGGCTGGTAGATATATTGGGAGACGCAGGTAGCATTAATGTACAGGGGGAAGATGTAAAGAAGCTGGACATATATGCCAATAACCAGTTTATGGGTGTGTTAAAGCATGGAATCAGTTGTGCTGGCATTGGAAGCGAAGAGATGGACGACTTTGTTGTATTTGACGATGAAGTGAGTAACAACAGTAAATATGTGGTGTTATTTGACCCGCTGGACGGTAGCGGTAATATAGATGTGAATGTTTCTATCGGAACTATTTTTGGTGTGTATAAGCGGGTAAGCCCATTAGGAAAACCCTGTACAAAGGAAGATTTTCTGCAACCTGGTAAAAATCAGGTAGCTGCAGGATATGTAATATATGGGTCGAGTACCATGTTTGTATATGCAACACGCAGGGGAGTCAACGGCTTTACATTGGATCCTTCCATTGGAGAGTTTACCATGAGTCATCCTAATATTACCTGTCCTCCCACCGGAAAATTTTATTCAGTTAACCACGGGAACTTTTTTCAATACGCAGAACCCGTTCGAAAATACATTGATGGATGTCAGCGTAAAACCAAAGAAAACGGAGGGCCCTATACCCAACGTTATATTGGAAGTATGGTTGCGGACGTGCACCGCAATTTAATTAAGGGAGGAATTTTCATGTATCCCGGAACTACCGATAAACCACAAGGGAAATTAAGACTTCTATACGAAGCCAATCCTTTTGCATTTATCCTGGAAGTGGCAGGTGGTGTGGCAACCGATGGGGTTGGCAGAATTCTTGATATTGTTCCAACCTCTTTGCATCAGCGAACACCTTTGTTTATTGGAAGCAAGATGATGATGCAGGAGCTTGCGGATGTGCTGGATAAAAAATAGTGTCTATGAAATATACCATTCTGTTTTTCTTTGTTTTCACTTCTTTTTTTTCTAAGCTCAATGCCCAGCAGGCATTGTTGCCAGGGAAAATGAATTATACCATGCTTACAAAGCCCAATAATATCATTTATAATGATACTATTTATAAAGGGAGTACACAATTCAAACAGTTGTTTTACAGATCTGGAAATGGTGAAATCATCGGTTCTTACCAGAAACATCAGTCGAATAAAATAACCGGGCAGATTTTCAATTTTGCCGGTGCCATCACATTGTTAATTGGAGTAAACCAATTTTCAGGAAACAATAGTGGCACAGCCTGGACATTGATAGGTGCCGGATTTCTGAGTTCAGTAGCAGGTGGATATTTTAACTTGGTGGGACAGCGTCATCTGCTAACAGCCGTCGACTTGTTTAATCAGCAATACAATAAAAGACAAACCGTTTCAGTAGGAGTGGGGAATCAATCCCTGGGATTGGTGATAAAATGGTAAATATGGCAAACACAATTATTCGGGTGAAAGATTTACATAAAAAATACGGTGATTTTCATGCAGTGAAAGGAATCAGTTTTGAAGTGATGGAAGGTGAAATCTTTGGTCTCCTGGGTCCTAATGGAGCCGGAAAATCTACCACCCTTGAAATTATTGAAACGCTTCGTACTAAAACCAGTGGTCTGGTTGAAGTGGCCGGATACAATCTGGATGAATCACCCAATGAAATAAAAAAAATCATAGGTGTTCAATTGCAAACCGCCGGTTACTATCCCAATTTGAATTTAACAGAGTTGATTGCTTTGTTTTCCGGACTGTACAACCAAAAAACTGATCCGGTAGAATTACTGAGTCTGGTGAATTTAACCGATAAGGCAAAAGCCAAATTTAAGGAATTAAGTGGGGGGCAAAAGCAACGTTTTGCCATTGCTACCACATTGATTAATCATCCCAGAATTATTTTTTTAGATGAACCTACTACAGGGTTAGATCCACAGGCAAGAAGAAATTTATGGGAGCTGATTCAGTCTATCAGAGCCAAAGGAACCACGGTAATCATTACTACACATTATATGGATGAGGCTGAAGTGCTTTGTGATCGTGTAGCAATTATAGACTCGGGTAAAGTAATAGCGCTGGATACGCCGGATGCTTTAATTGACAATCTCGTAGCTACAGGATTTGAAAGACCTAAGCAAGTAAAAAATGCCAATCTGGAAGATGTTTTTATAAACCTTACCGGGCATCAGTTAAGATCTGAAAATTAATCGCATGATTCAAGCACAATATCCAATAGGTCAATACCAGTTTAAGCCTTACAGCGAGGAGGTAAAGAATGACTGGTTGGCCGATATCTTGTTTTTACCTCAGGAGGTTGAAAATGCCGTACTTAATCTGGACGAAGCCCAGTTGCATACGCCCTACAGACCGGGAGGGTGGACCTTGCATCAGGTGGTGCATCATCTGGCAGATAGTCATATCAATGCCTATACCCGTTTTAAACTGGCATTAACAGAAGATCAGCCTATTATTAAACCTTATGATGAAAATAAGTGGAACGAACTTGCGGATATAGATGCTGTACCCATCAATACCTCCATCACATTACTGCACGCTCTTCATGCCAGATGGCATTCAACCATAAAGGGATTAAGCGAAACAGACTGGGAGCGGACGCTGTATCATCCAGGCAGTAAAAAAATCATGACTTTATGGTATATGCTGGGAATGTATGCCTGGCATGGCAAGCATCATACCGGACATATCCTGTATTTGAGAAATAAGAATAACTGGTAAATAACATCATTATGAAAAAATGGGAACTCTTGCATTCAGAACAACTGATTAAAGACAAGTGGTCTGATGTTAGAAAGAACAGTTATAAAAAAAACGATGGTTCTGTTATTGAACCCTTCTACATTTATGGATTCCCGGATTATGCAACCGCACTGGCAATAACCAAAAGGGGCACTGTCATTGTAGAAAGAATTTACCGGCCAGGTATAGACGAAATTATTCTTGAGTTGCCTGGAGGTTGTGTTGACCCAACAGATACCATGTTAGAAACGGCAATTGAACGTGAATTGCTGGAGGAAACAGGATATAAGTTTGAGCAAATTGAATACCTGGGTAAAATTTCTCCCAATCCCAACACCAATACCAATGTGATGCATATGTTCCTGGCAACAGGAGGAGAGGAAGATCCCACCGCAGTAAGAGACACAGAAGAAGAAGTAGAAGTGCTTGAATTGGAGTGGGATCAGTTTATTGAAGATTTTAAATCTCAGAGGTTTGTACAGTCAATGCAAACCAGCACTATTCTGTATGCTCTCATGAAGTTAAATAAGTTAATTGTGTATTAGTATGGATGAAAATAGCCGTAAATGGAAGCTGCTCCAATCAAAACAAGTGTATAGAAAGAAATGGCTGACAGTTTTGGAAGATCGTTGTCAATTGCCGGATGGTTCTGTAATTGATCCTTATTTAACGATTGCTGTACCGGATTTTTGCAATATCATTATGGTTACTCCTGAGGAAGAAGTGATTTTAGTTCGTCAATACAGGCACGCAGCAGGCATCGTATCTCTGGAACTCCCGGGTGGAATGATTGAACCCGGGGAAGATCCGGCCGTTGCAGCAAAAAGAGAAATGGAAGAGGAAACGGGTTTTCAAACCAGCAACTTTCAATTTCTCTATAAAATACATCCCAATCCACCATTAGAAAAGAATCTGGCTTATTTTTATTTAGCTAAAAATGTGGTACCAACCGGAACCGTTTCATTAGATCCGTTCGAAGACATTGAGCTGGTTTTTCTGCAGCGTGAAGCATTTATGCAGAAATTACTTCAACACGAATTTCAACATGGAGTACAATTGAGTGCCATGTATGCCGCAGCTATTCAATTGGGTTGGATAAAGACTTAGTTCTTTTTGAATGGAATCCTGTCTACTTCTGCAACAAGGAAAACACTGCCACAAACCAGAATTAAATCATTTTGTTCAGCCTTTTCCATGGCAGCATTCAGCGCCAAATTCACATCCGGATATATATCACCTGTAATTCCAAATTGCGCTGCTTTTTCCTGAAGCGCTGATTCATCCAATGCTCTAGGAATCTGTGCTTTGGTAAAATAGTATTTCGCCGTTGAAGGCAACAGGGATAAAACTTCGTTAATCTCCTTGTCTTTTACCATTCCCATAATCCAGTGCAATTGATTGAAGCTGCATAGATCCAGTTGAGCCAATATGGCTTTTACGCCGTCTGCATTATGGCCAACATCCAATACCACGGATGGATAACTGTGAATCTGATCCCACCTGCCAAATAAACCCGTTGATTTTTTAACATTGGACAGCCCTTTTTGAATGTCTTCTTCTTTTATTTTCCAACCTGCTTTTATAAGCACTTCACAGGCTTCCAGTACCGTCAATAAATTTTTGGTTTGATAGAATCCTGGCAAGTCCAGCAAGTAGCGGTGGTATTCATTTTTTGTTTTGTCAACAATAGTTACCTGCAATAATTGTTCCTGAAACAACCAGTCATGAACGTATCTTTTTTCTTGTGCAAAGGAAATGGAACTGTTGTAGGCAGCGGTTAAAAATACAGGTAAAGATTCCGGATTTGTTTCGCCAATTACAACCGGTATAGTTGGTTTAATAATGCCTGCTTTTTCTGAAGCAATTGCACTGATGGTATGGCCCAACAGATTCATATGGTCCATGCCAATATTGGTGATAATGCTCAATTCAGGCAGAATAATATTCGTACTGTCTAATCTTCCGCCCAATCCGGTTTCAATAATGGCAATGTCTACTTTTTCAGTTGCAAAGTATTCAAATGCCATGGCAACT
>CALEST010000445.1 GCA_937907555.1 uncultured Sediminibacterium sp. | reverse complement strand
ACAGGAATGGCCTGATTGCCCATGAAATAACTTTTTTCAATTCCTTCCAGATGTATGATTGATTCGGTAGACATAATCTTAATTATTTTTTAATAACCTTGGGTACAGTAAAATAAGGAGTATGCGAAGCAGGAGCATTGTGCAATGCTTCTTCCAGAGAAAGACTTCCCTGAACCGTATCCTGCCTTTGTTCAGATGCTGCAGACATCATCCGAAGCGGTGCAACCCCTTCGGTATCCAGTTCATTCAGCTTTTCAATGAAGGCCACCATTTTCTGAAGGTCTTGCTGGTATTGCTCCATCTGTGATTCGGCAATATGCAACCTGCTCAGGTTGGCCAGGTGGGCAATGGTTTTTGCATTAATCTCCATTCTTCAAAAATACGTGGAACCCAATGAAAGCGGACTGCAAAGTTTTGAGTGGTAAAATGAACAAAACAGCGGTCTATAAATCGTTTGTTTAACATTTTTCCCATTTTCCACAGATGTTAACAATAAATTTTCAATTTGAATGAAATTTCTATATAAATTAGTAATCAAAATCCCCCCGATTATGCTAGTATACGTACTATTAGCGGTCTACCTGGTTTGCTTGTATTTTGCATACAAAGGTGCCGCCGTATCAGAAGAGTAACCTCTAAGAGAAACCAGCTTATTAATATCAAATTTTTCAGACTGAAAGATTTGATATTTTTTTTTGCCCTTAATGAAAGGGCAGGTTGAAATTTACCTTATCTTCGGAAATAGTTGCATAGCTAACTAATTTTGTAAAGGTACCCTTTGCAAAACCTGACCATAAATTTTTCAAAAATGAAACGTTCTATCAAAAAAGTTGCAGTACTCGGAAGTGGTGTAATGGGATCCAGAATTGCCTGTCATTTCGCAGGGATTGGACTACCTGTATTATTGCTGGATATGGTTCCTGCCGCAGCAGCAGAAAGCACTAAACCAGCGGAAAGAAACAAGCTGGTAAATGATGCACTGGCAGCGGCTGTAAAAAGCAATCCCTCTCCTGTGTTCACTAAGTCGGTAGTAAACCGAATTAAGACGGGCAACTTTGATGATAACTTAAAAGATATTGCTGGTTGTGACTGGATTATAGAAGTGGTGGTAGAAAGATTAGACATTAAGCAATTGATTTATGAAAAAGTAGAAAAGTTCAGAAAGCCGGGAACCCTAATTACTTCCAATACTTCAGGTATTCCTATACATATGATGGCGGAAGGAAGATCCGATGATTTTAAAAAGCATTTCTGCGGAACGCATTTCTTTAATCCTCCGCGCTATTTAAGATTACTGGAAATTATTCCAACTCCGTTTACCGATCCTGAAGTGGTGGATTTCTTAATGCACTACGGCGATGTACATCTGGGTAAAACCACGGTATTGTGTAAGGATACGCCTGCATTCATTGCCAATAGAATTGGGGTGTTCAGCATCATGAGCATTTTCCATATTATGGAGAAGCAGGGTTTAACCATCGATGAAATTGATGCGTTAACCGGACCCATTATTGGAAGACCGAAATCTGCTACTTTCAGAACAGCAGATGTAGTGGGTATAGATACATTGGTGAAAGTGGCCAAAGGGGTTGCAGACAATTGCCCTAATGACGAAGCGAAATCTATTTTTACCATCCCTTCCTGGCTGGAAAAAATTACTGCCAACAATTGGCTGGGAGATAAAACCGGACAAGGGTTTTTCAAAAAAACCAAATCAGCAGCAGGCAAGGAAATTCTCACGCTCAACTTGCAAACCATGGAATATGGAGCAAGAACAAAGCCAAAATTCGCTAGCCTGGAAGCAGCCAAACCCGTTGAAGATTTAAAACAGCGAATAAAAATGTTAAGTGCTGCTCCAGATAAAGCCGGCGAGTTTTACAGAGCATTTCATTTTTCATTGTTCTCCTATATTTCCTTCAGAATTCCTGAAATCAGTGATGAATTGTATCGCGTAGACGATGCCATGATGGCGGGCTTTGGATGGGAAATCGGAGCTTTTGAATCCTGGGATACCGTTGGGGTGAGCAAGACCGTAGAAGCCATGCAGGCCGCGGGTTACAGCGTAGCTTCCTGGGTTACCGAAATGTTGGCAACCGGTGCCACCCATTTCTACAAAGTGGAAAATGGAAAGCGCATGTATTACGATGTAACCAGCAAAACCTATAAAGCCATTCCGGGTGGAGAATCCTTCCTGAT
>CALEST010000444.1 GCA_937907555.1 uncultured Sediminibacterium sp. | reverse complement strand
GCGATTGGAAATGGAAAGTTGGTGGAATAAAAAAGTGGAAGACCTTAGTAAGGGTATGAGCCAGAAACTCCAGTTTGTGACAACGGTACTGCACGAGCCCAAACTCATCATTCTGGATGAACCATTCAGTGGATTAGACCCTGTAAATGCGAATTTGATCAAAGATGAAATCTACGGTCTGGCACAACGTGGCTGCAGCGTTATCTTCAGTACACACAGAATGGAGCAGGTAGAAGAAATCTGTGACCATATTGTATTAGTAAACCTTGGTAAGAAAATTCTGGATGGTACTGTAAATGATGTGAAGCAACAATTCAAGGAAAACAAGTTCAGCATTAAATTATCAGAAGTGCCCAATGGTTTGAGCCATGCTGCATTTGATGTGTTGGAACAAAATGCCAATCAACTAACGGTAAAGATTCAGCAGGGCTTCAAGAGCAATGATGTATTGCAATACCTGATTCAGCAAAATCTGACAGTAGAGGGCTTTAATGAAATATTGCCTTCACTGAACGACATCTTTATCAGACTGGTGGAAGGCACTAAGTCAACCACCCGCGCATTTCAACCAGTTCAATAACCTCAACACAAAGTATTATGAATAAAATATGGATTGTTGCACGCAGAGAATTCCTCACTCGTGTACAAAAGAAAACCTTCCTACTCACTACAATCGGTTTACCCCTCTTGATCTTTGGTTTCTACGCAGCCATCATTTTCTTCTCTGTAAAGGGATCTGATGATTACACAGTTGCGGTGGTTGACAAGGCCAATATTTTTGAAGGAAAACTAGAATCGAAAAAGGAAGAAGTTGTCTTTAAAATCGTACAGTCTGATACTGCAGAACTGAAAACGCAGTTAGAGAAAAAAGTATACGACGCCTACTTATTCGTTCCTGAGAACTACACACTCGATAGTGATGAGAGCGAGCTGTACTTTAAATCTGGTAAAGCTACTGGCATCATGACGCGTGAAGATATCCAGCGCAGCATCAATAAGCGATTGGAAGAGAAGCGCATGGCCAAGATGAATATTTCAAAGACATTGTTAGACAGCCTGCGTAAAGACAGTGATATCAACTATACAACACTAGCTGGCAAAAGCGATAGTGGCATTAAAGCAGGCATCAGTTATGGTGTGGGTTTCATCAGTGGCATTCTTATCTACATGGTACTATTTATTTATGGTACGATGGTAATGCGTGGCGTGATGGAAGAAAAAGTGAGCCGTATTGCAGAAGTAATTGTAAGTAGTGTAAAACCCTTCCAACTGATGATGGGTAAAATCATTGGCATTGGTGCAGTTGGCTTAACCCAATTCATCATCTGGGGCATACTGATTATCGGCTTACAATTCCTTTTACCAGTAATTTTCCCTGAGCTGGCGCAGTCTATGCAATCACAGGCAATACAGCCAGGTGCAGCAGGTGCCATGAATGCAGCCAAGCAGAGTGGTGCATTAGATGGTTTAATGGCCGGCTTGAGTCAGATTAATTTCCCATTGATTATTGGTTGTTTCATTTTCTACTTCCTGGGCGGCTATTTCCTCTATTCATCATTATTTGCTGCTGTAGGTAGTGCTGTAAATGAAGATCCACAAGATGCACAAAGCTTATTACTGCCTATTACCATGCCCATCATTTTTGCTTTTGTGATTCTGACCAAAGCAGTGAATGACCCCAACAGTCCGATTGCAGTATTCGGTAGCTTGTTCCCGCTTACATCACCAATTGTAATGATGGCTCGTATTGGTCATGGCATTCCTGAAGGGGTATCTGTATGGCAATTATTATTAAGTATGGCCTTATTGGTTGCAGGTTTTATTGCCACAACATGGTTGGCAGGCAAAATCTATAGAACAGGCATCCTGATGTATGGCAAGAAAGTGACTTGGAAGGAAATGTGGAAATGGGCTTTTCGGAAATACTAAATAAATAATTTGTAGTTATCCTGAGTTTAAAACTCAGGA
>CALEST010000443.1 GCA_937907555.1 uncultured Sediminibacterium sp. | reverse complement strand
CATTGGCCAACCGTTATCTGGCCAATTTCGCCCTTTTTCTTGCCGAAAACAGGGGACATTTCATGATTGAGAACATTATTGAAGACGGACTAAACGACTTTTTCTTCACACACTTATACAAATTCAAGGAAAGCTGGACACAGCCCATCCATTTTGTTGGAAGCGTTGGATTTGGATTTAGAGATGTTTTAAAGGAACTTTGTAACAGTTACGAATTAGAACTTGGAAAAGTATTAAAGACACCAATGCCTGGATTAGTGGCATATCATAATCAATAAAAGATGGGGAATTTCATAAAAGTAACCGAGCAGTCTTCCAGATACAACGATCTGGAAAAAATGAGTATTCAGGAAATTTTAACCAATATTAATCAAGAAGATAAAACGGTACCCGATGCCGTTGAAAAAGCCATACCACAAATTGAAAAACTGGTGTCGGCTATTTCAGATAAAATGCTGCAGGGTGGTCGTTTGTTTTATATGGGCGCCGGTACCAGCGGCCGTCTGGGAATTTTAGACGCAAGCGAATGCCCTCCCACTTATGGGGTGCCTCATGGCCTGGTAATTGGTCTGATTGCCGGAGGAGAAAAAGCCATTACTCAGGCTGTTGAATTTGCAGAAGACAGTGCAGATGAGGGCTGGAGCGATTTACAAAAGCACTTTATCAACGATAAGGATGTGGTAATAGGACTGGCTGCAAGCGGCACTACCCCTTATGTAATTGGCGCATTAAAAGAATGTCGCAAAAGAGGAATCATTACAGGCAGCATCAGTTGCAATCCCAACTCTCCTGTTTCAGAAGCAGCAGATTTCCCTGTAGAAGTGGTAGTGGGTCCTGAATTTGTTACGGGCAGTACCCGAATGAAGAGCGGTACTGCACAGAAATTGGTATTGAATATGATTTCTACAGCAGTTATGATTCAATTAGGTCGCGTAGAAGACAACAAAATGGTCAATATGCAGTTAAGCAATATCAAACTGGTTGACCGCGGAGTTAAAATGGTCATGGACAACCTGGGATTGAATGATTATGAAAAAGCAAAAGACCTGCTACTAAAATACGGCAGTGTAAAAAAAGCAGTGGAGTCTTTTGAGCGTGAATAGTATATGCATGATATAGAACCTTTTTTTAACTGGCGTCATATTTATATTGCCGAAGAAGACAAACGCTCTCCTTTCTTTGGCCGTACTTATTCTGAGTTTGAATTTTCACAAACCGTCTACAACTATTTTATCCATCCGCAATGGGATGAATTCGGCAGCAGGACGCTTTATCTGAAAATCATTTATGTGGATTATGAATTGCATTTTGCCATCATTGAAATGATTGGGGAATGGAACGATGCCATTGAAAATGATATCATGGAACTGAAAAGGGAAATCATTGATTTACTGGAAAAAGAAGGTATTTATAAATATATTCTGATAACAGAAAATGTGCTTAACTTCCATAGTAGTGATAAGGAATATTATCAGGAATGGTTCGAGGAAGTAACAGATGAAAACGGATGGATTGTAGCCCTTAATATGCCGCAGGCCACTCAGCAGGATTTTAAAGGGAAGAAGTTGCATTATTATATTGAATTGATGGAACTGCCCGATTGGAGAATATATAAGCCTTATCATCTTTTCAAAAAAATTGACGACGAACTTTCAAAACGCATTACACTATGAACCAGGAAATCATTGATCTCTACGACGAGTACACGCACAAGCCCTTAAGCAGACCCGAATTCTTAAGCAGACTGGCTTTACTAACCGGAGGCATGGCAGCTGCATTAAGTATATTACCAATGATTGAAGTAAATGCGGCAAATGCAAATATCACCGCCACAGATGACCTGGAAACCGAAACCATAACCTATGCAGGTATCAATGGCACGATGAGTGCTTATGTAGCCAAACCAAAGAATGCAAAAAAACTCGCAGCAGTTATAGTGATTCACGAAAATCGTGGTTTAAATGCACATATTGAAGACGTTGCCAGAAGAGCAGCCAAAGCAGGCTATCTGGCCATTGCGCCGAATATTCTCTCGCCCCTGGGTGAGCTTCCGAAAAACGACGATGAACTAAGAGCCAAATTTTCTACGCTGAAACCTGAAGAGAGCCTTGAAAATTTCATCCGGGCAGTTACTTATGCAAAAAGCAGAAAAGACTGCAATGGAATGATTGGCTGTGTAGGTTTTTGCTGGGGTGGTGCTATGGCCAATAATCTGGCTGTACAGGTTCCTGATTTAAAAGCAGCAGTTGCCTATTATGGCAGACAACCGGAAACGACAAAAGTTCCGCAGATTAAAGCAGCAGTAATGTTGCACTATGGGGGATTAGACACGCGGGTTAACGAAGGGATTCCGGCCTATGAAGCAGCTTTAAAAGCGAGCAATATTAAATACGAATTGTTTGTATACGATAATGTTAACCATGCATTTCACAACGACACGGCACCGGCACGTTACAATGAAGAAGCCGCAAAATTATCCTGGGAAAGAACCCTTGGCTTTTTTGCAAAATACCTAAAGGCTTAAGCTGCAGTATTGCTGGCAACAGAAACAAAGACAATATCACCGGGATTAAATAAAAAAGAAGGGGTATTTACTTTTAAAATAAACCCATCTACCATTACTTCAATGGCATAAAAAGCGCCAAAGAACATGACTTTCTGAATTACGCCTTCTACCCAATGCGCGTGCGTGGGCCTGGTTACACTAACAGAGAGTTGTTCGGGTCTGATCAATGCTCTTTTGCCTCTTACTCCCTCCCCTAACATTTGCACAAACACTTCGTGGGTCTTGGTATTGATCAGGTTGTATTCACCCATTAAAGCAGCTACATATTCATTCACCGGATGATGATACAATTGCCTTGGGGTACCTTGTTGCACCAATTGCCCATCCTGCATAATCAAAATGCGATCGGCCCAGGACAACAAATCGGTGGCATCGTGAGAAACCAGCACACAGGTAACTTTCAACTTGTCGCTGATGTCTTCAATCACCGAACGGATTAAAGCCTTGTGCACCCTGTCCAGATTTGAAAATGGTTCATCCAGCAACAACAATTTGGGGTAGGAAGTCAGTTGTTGGGCCAATGCAATCCTTTGTTTTTCCCCTCCGGATAATTCATCGGAACGACGCATCATCAAATGGGCTATTCTGCAAACTTCAAATATCTGTTGTGCGGAACGATAATCCAGCTGATTGGTCATCGAGAGCAACTCGTGTACTTTATAATTATTGCGAAGCTCATAATGTTGTGACAAATAGGCAATCTTTGGATGCCCTGGCAGCAATTGTTCATCGGGTCCCAGCACCCGCATTCCTTCAAAATAAACATTGCCACCTGTTGGCTGCACCAGCCCTGCAATCAGTTTTAATAGTGTAGATTTTCCAGACCCCGTTTCTCCGGCAATGGCCACCCGCTCCCCTTCCTGCATGGTAAAATGCAAGGGATACAGCACCGTATTATCTCCTTCCTGTTTAAATAGTTCCTGTAAGTCTAGAAAAACCATAACACAAATTACAAAATTGTACCTTCATGGTCTAATACAAATTCGCAAATGTTCAGACACCCTATTGGCAAGGAAAGTTTATTTGCCAACCTTGCAGTGGCGTCCATTCTTTCTACAGTTGCGGGCATGGTGAATGTGGTTGGATTCATGGCCATCCAAAAACTAACTACCAATGTTACCGGCCATTTCGCCTTTTTTATAGAAGCTTTTGACCGCTTTCAATTATGGGAAGGAATCATCTATCTGTATTATATCTTTTTCTTTTTACTAGGCGCATTTTCTTCCAATCTATTAATTGAATGGCTGATAAGAACAGCCAGAAAATATGCTTTTTCTGTTCCTGTGCTTGTTGAAATTCTCTTACTATCTGTTACGGGTTTATGGATGCCGGAACTGATGCAGAAAAACCCCGATGCTATTGCATTTTTGCTGCTTTTTTCAATGGGATTGCAAAATGCAATGGTTACCAAAATATCTGCTGCTAACATACGCACAACCCATTTAACCGGGCTATTTACCGACCTTGGAATTGAGCTTTCCCAATGGTTTTTTTATCATAGTATTGAGCAAAAGAAAAAGCTGGCTCGCTCCATTCAACTGCGATTCACCATTATTCTTTTTTTCTTTGCGGGAGGCGTAATAGCAGGACTTGTATACAACCGATTACAAGGACTAACTTTATTATTGGCAGCTTGCATTTTACTGATTGGTTTACTTTGGAACAGCATTAAAAAACTCTTTCATGATCACTGAACAATTACGCAATGAATTTCTGGTTCGGAAAGACCTGACTTTTTTAAACTTCGGATCTTTTGGCGCATGCCCCAAACCCATTTTTGAACGATACCAGCAATACCAGCTGGAACTGGAACAGGAACCCGTGTTGTTCATTGTAAAAACTGGTCTGGAATATCTTCAGCAGTCAAGAGAATCGCTTGCCGCATTGCTGAATTGCCCTGCAGATGATTTGGTTTATCTGGTAAATCCTTCACATGCCGTTAACCTGGTAGCTAAAAATTTTCCATTAAAAGCGGGGAATGAAGTGGTCACCACCAATCTGGAATATGGCGCCTGCGACAGAACCTGGGAATACTACTGCGCACAGGCAGGAGCCCATTACAAACGTCAGCCTATTTCACTGCCCTTAACAACCAAAGAGCAATTCGTTGAAGATTTTTTCAAAGGAGTAACCAATAGAACCCGTTTGATTTTTATCAGTCATATTACCAGTTCAACGGGTTTACGTTTCCCTATTGAAGCCATTTGTAACAAAGCAAAAGAAATGGGCATCCCCACTTTTATTGATGGTGCACACGGGCCCGCACAAGCACCGATAAACCTGAACGAATTGGGAGCTGATATGTACACCGGAGCTTGTCATAAATGGATGATGACGCCAAAGGGCAGTACTTTTCTATACGTAAACAAAGCCTATCAGCGAATGCTGGATCCATTGGTAATCAGTTGGGGATTCAATAGCACAACGCCATCCCACTCTTCTTTCTTAGATTATCATCAAACACAGGGAACCAGAGATTTCTCAGCCTTTCTTTGCATCCCCAAAGCCATTGAATTCATGCAACAATACAACTGGCACCATGTAGCTAAAGAATGCAGGCAATTGGTACATGACAATGCACAACGTTTTTGTGATTTGGTAAACAGCCAACCGCTTGCGCCGGTAAACAAGGATTTTATTCTGCAATTATTCAGCATTCCCATTCGCACAAAGGATCCTGTTGCATTAAAGAATGTCCTTTTTAATGAATATAAAATTGAAGTGCCAGTTATGCCTCACGGAGATCAGGTATTCCTGAGATATTCCATTCAGGCATTTAATACACAGGCACATCTGGATACTTTGTACAATGCAGTGGAAGACATTATTAGAACCACCGATTTAATTCAGGTGGATTAGAGCGTACTGATATACAAGTCCTCAACTTTTTTACGGGCCCATGGGGTCTTACGCAGAAAGGTTAGCGAGGACTTAATACTTGGATTGTTTTTAAAACAATTGATATTGATGATTCTGGCAAGATCTTCCCAGCCAAAATGTTGCACTAAATAAGTTAAGATCCACTCCAGGGTTTTGCCATGGAGCGGATCTTTGGAAACAAAGTTTTCAGACATCCTGCAAGTTAATTATAATGTCTGGAAGGACGATTATCATTGCCATGACCATTGCCTCTTCCATTTCCTTTACCTCTGCCATTTCCGTTATTATTCATTTCCCTGCTTCTGCTTCCATTATTGGCCGGCCTTATATTGCCCTGCCCGGGCCTGTTTGCCGGCATTGGACGAGTTGAAGGCATGGGCCTGGTAGCTGTACCATATGGACGGGACGGATAAACAGCAGGTCGCATGTTTACAGGAACCCGGTCTCTTGAGACCCTATATCCTAAATCAAAAGTTTGTGGACGGGAATAAGTAGTTCTGAAATGTCCCTTCTGATAACGGCTTACATATATCGGCGACCTGGATCTCCATCCATTGTTTCCGTAATGCCAGTTATACCATCCCGGATTCCGGTACACATTGGTTCTGTGGTAGTAGCCCAAATATATATTGAAATAGTTGTAATGAAACCCGGCATACCAGTGCCATGAATAAGGCCTCCAGGGGCTCCACCATTGGGGATAACGATTCCATCCCCAGGATGATACCCATGGACTGTAGGCAGGCACATATATGTACTGTACTATGGGCCAGCTGGCTACTTCAACATAAGTAATATTATTCCGGCTGGCCGGAACATACTCATCTGCAAACTCAGACTGAAAGCCCGGATTGGGCCTTTCATTGTCCTCGTAGTTGGGTTCAATGATATAATTTTTACCATACAGGTCTTCATCACCCACTACCTGTACATAAACTTTTTTATCTGACTCTTTTGCAACAACAAAAACAGCAATATCCTGATCTTCATCTTTATCCAACGCCACTTTAAGTGTTATGCTGTGAACATTTCCCTTCACCTTATCTTCTACCCTGATATAATCAATCTGATCATCGCCGTTTAAATCAAGATTATTAATTTTTTTATCAGGATCATTGATACTTCTTTCAAAGGCTTCCAGGGTTTTGGATTC
>CALEST010000442.1 GCA_937907555.1 uncultured Sediminibacterium sp. | reverse complement strand
TATTCAATGGCCTTAACCTAGATGGCTGGGATGGTGATACCACTTATTGGCGGGTAGAAGATGGTGCACTTACAGGTGAGGTAAAGCCCAATAATTTACTCCAACACAATTCTTTCATCATTTGGCGGGGTGGTATGCCGGCTGACTTTGAATTGAAAGGACAGTTTCGCATTAGTGCGCAGGGTAATTCAGGCATCAATTACAGAAGTGAGGAAGTGAAAGGCATTCCTTATGCTTTAAAGGGCTATCAAGCAGATATTGACGGACAGAATTGGTACACCGGGCAGAATTATGAAGAACGTAAGCGTACCACATTGGCCTATATCGGTCAGAAAACTACAGTCAATCCATGTATGGAGCAAACTTCTCCGGAAGCTATCAATAAGCGCGTTCGTAACAATGCCTGGACTTGTATAACACAAACCGCTTCTCTGGGAAGTGCAGCGCATTTAACCACAGACATATTACCCAATCAATGGCATGCATTCCACCTAATTGTGCGTGGTAATCATATGCAGCATTATGTTAATGGCCAACTGATGAGTGATGTGATTGATAATGATACAGTTAATCGTAGTGCAAAAGGATTGATTGGGGTACAAGTCCATGTTGGCCCAGCCATGAAAGTGCAGTATAAGCACTTGCAACTAAAACTATACGAATGAACGGAATTGAATTTAAACTCAATCCAAATCTTTCAGTAAATTATCGTTCAATCAAAAACAACACATATGCATTTGTCTACCTCCCGCCTTACAAGAAAAGCAGCTATTATCTGTACATTTCTGGTTGCAATTCTAACAAGCTTTGAAACCAAAGCCCAGAAAGGGTATGAGTTTACTTCATTTACAGTGATTGAGTCTATTGTGCCTAATGGACTTGGTCGCTCACGCATCATTCATGCATTAGAAGGGCGTGATTATAAAGAGTTTACTTCAGTAAGATCTGAAGATGATAATACGCGAAATAAGTCTGACAGAGAAGATATTCGCGTCAAGAACTTTGAAGAAACTAAAATTTTGAATTTTTTCAATCTGGGCGGTATCCGTTTTCAAAATATTGCTGCCAACGATGCAGTAGTGAATAGCAAAGTAAATACCATGATGAATGATGGCTGGGAATTGATGACTATTACAGCTGGTGTAGAAAGTGATGCAGGGGAAAAAGACGGTCAGGGTATTTTTATTACCCGCTTTTACTTTAAGCGACCAAAGAAATAAGCTGAAACAGTATAAACAATATATCGGGACTTAGATAGTCCCGATTTTTTTTTTTGACTAATCTCCAGTACATTTAGTATATGAAAGTCACTGCCTACTTTTTTTTGGTTACTTGCTTATTTATAACAGCTTGCCAGAATACAACGCAAACCACCGTTACAGTAGTAGATACAGTTTCTGAAACCGTAGAACAAGACGAGCTAGCACCACCCCCACCAGTAAACGCGGAACCCTTTGTTGGTATGGCCGACTGGTTGGGCACGATTGCAGCAGCGAAACAGCCTGATCCGCAAGTTCGAGCATATGTAATTGAGCTCTTTACTTCCGGCAATCAACAAACAATTTTTTTGAAAGGCTTGCGTAAGAGTGAGCTTTCAGCGAATGGTGAAACCAATCCGCCTGAATTTATTCCTGAACATGCATATGCAAAATTGCCAGAAGCATATACAAAAGGGATGGATCAAGCAGGCTTGTTGGAAAAGTTGCGGATGGAATTGGTTGCTTATACAAAAACAGCAGATTTTCAGCAATCATATCTGGCAAAAGCAGATGCACTTGTGCTGCAACCAAATGGTCAGGTTATATGGAGAAAATAAAGAGTGTTTTGCACTACGCTTTGATCATTTCAATATGGTCAATGCCATCTTCATCATACACATCACTACTTTGTACAAAGCCCAATGATGCATAAAAGCGCTTCAGGTATAATTGTGCGCCAATCTTGATGGGTGCTTGTCCCCATAAACGATAACAAGCTTCAATCGATAATTCCATCACGGCCCTGCCGGCACCTGTTCTTCGCGCCGCAGGCGAACTCACTACACGACCAATAGACATGTAGTCGGGATAGGAAATGCCCTTGGGTACCAATCGCGTATATGCCACCAAAACATCATTTTGGCGCAACATGAGGTGATAGCAGTATTGGTCTTTATTGTCTGCATCCTGAAATACACAGTTTTGCTCTACCACAAAAACTTCATTCCGTAGGCGGATAATCTCGTATAACTCCGTGGCGCTTAACTCGTTGAAATGCTTAATACTGTGGGTAAATCCTTGCTCCATGGGCCAAAAATACATGGTATTACCCCATTATTTCTGCACCTTTGCACCC
>CALEST010000441.1 GCA_937907555.1 uncultured Sediminibacterium sp. | reverse complement strand
GGGACGGGGTTTTTAATGGAGAGCCTCAACCCGCAGGCACTTATGTTTTTCAGGCTGAAGGCCGGGATATTACCGGAAAAACCATTTATAAAAAAGGAACAGCGGTGTTAATTCGTTAATTGATTTTAACGGATATTTATTCTTTCAGGCAACTGCCTGCTCCGTTTTTGTTTCTTATTGGTTTAACTTGCTTTTATGTGTAGGAGACTTCTTGTTTTATTCATTTTTTTGGGCACGTTGACCAATTTATATGCAGATCACCTGAAAGGAGGTTGGATTCAATACGAATACCTGGGAGATGGTGCGGCTTCCAATAGTTCAAGATATCGCATTACCGTTCGGCAGTATTTACAATGCAATCTTCGTGAAGGTCAAACAGACAACGCTGTTAACCTTGGTATTTTTAATGGCGCAACCAACGCATTAATTACAACAAGAACCATTACAAGAAGTGGCAGGGAAAACCCAGACAAAACAACCTATGATCCCTGTTTAAGCTCCAGACCAAGGGTCTGTTATAATATCGACTTTTATATAACCGAAATTGATTTACCCAATATTGCTGAAGGGTATTCCTTATCTGTACAACGCTGCTGTCGTATTGGAAATATAGCCAATGTGGGTGCCATTTCTTCAACGATTGGAGTTAGCTATACCAATACCATACCCGGAACCATCAACAGTATAAGCTATGCCAAAAACAGCAGTCCTGTTTTTGCCCAAAGAGATACCGCGATTGTATGTTTTAATTCTCCCTTTACTTTCGACTTCGGAGCTACGGATGCAGACGGAGACAGTTTGTCTTATTCCTTTTGTTCAGGATTAACAGGAGGTACACAGGCAAACCCGGTACCAACTACTCCTTCTAATCCACCCTATGCAGGGGTTCCTTATCAACCTCCTTTTTCTGGTTCGATACCAATGTCTTCCACTGTAACCATTGACCCGGTAACCGGTCTTATTAGTGGTATTGCGCCAGGCATCACAGGAGAATACATTGTTGCGGTCTGCGCCAGTGAATTCAGAAATGGGGTTAAAATTGGAGAGACCCGAAAAGAAATTCATGTTCAGGTGGCCGATTGTTCGCTTTCTGCGGCAGACCTGAAACCCACGTATATCAGTTGTAACGGGTTCACCTTAACCTTTCAGAATGAGTCTCCCGGACTTGTGAATAATTATCTCTGGGATTTTGGGGTCACCAATAGTACAACGGATATATCAACCGATCCTACTCCAACATTCACGTATGCGGATACCGGCACTTATCGCTTAACATTAAAAGTTACCAATGATGGAGGATGCCAGGACTCTGCTTTTGCAGAGGTAAAAATTTATCCGGGCTTCACCCCTGATTTTACGGTTACCGGTTCCTGCTTTTTAAATGAATATAATTTTAAAGATGCTACGCTCTCACGCTATGGCGTAGTAGACAGCTGGCGTTGGAATTTTGGAGACAATACCAGCACAGCAGATACTTCCCGCGCCAAAGATTCTGTCTGGAAATACCCTGCCCCGGTAAATACCAATGTGTCGCTGATTGTTACCAATAGCAAGGGCTGTATTGACACCATCACCAAACCCATGATGGTACTGGACAAACCTTTGTTGAACCTGGCATTTAAAGACACATTAATCTGCAGCATCGACACGCTTCCTTTATTTGCCAATGTGGGCGCAGGTATTGTTAACTGGACACCAGATATCAATGGAAGTTTGCTGCGCATCTCTAACAGAAATATCGCCAATCCATTGGTGTATCCGGTAGATACCACGCGATACATTGTAACCGTCAACAATAATGGATGCATCAACAGTGATACCGTTACCGTGAATGTGCTCGATTTTATTTCAGTAGATGCTGGTCCTTCTGCTACCATTTGCCAGACCGATACCATCCAACTCCAAACCGTGAGTGATGCGCTGAGTTATCAGTGGACTTCTTCCTCTGGCGCACCTGTTGATCCTGTGAAATTTCCGAAACTGGCTCCCTTACAGGATGAAACCTATTATGTAACGGCCAATCTGGGATATTGTCAGGCAAGGGATTCTGTACGCATAAGGGTGGTTCCCTATCCTCGTGTTAGCGTTGGCCCGGATACGGTCATCTGTTTTGGAACTCGTTTGAATTTACCTGCCAATATTGTGGGTTCTTCTTTCCAATGGTCACCAACCAATTCCATGATTAACGGGAATACCCTGAATCCATTGGCCGGTCCTTCCAGAACCACTGCCTATACATTAACGGTAAGAGACACCATTGGATGCAATAAGCCTGTAACAGATACCATTATTGTTCGTGTGGTTCAACCCATACAAGTTAATGCAGGGTCTGATACGGTTGCGCTGCCCGATCAACCGCTGCAACTGAATGCAAGTGGCAATGGTAGTTTTAGCTGGACTCCGTTCACCGGCCTTTCTGATCCAACCGTGGCGAATCCTATACTAACGTTGGCAGCAGGTACCGATTCCATTACCTATCGTGTAAGAGTAACTGGCGAAGCAGGTTGTTATGGTGAAGACGATATTACTGTTCGGGTTTTTTCCGGAGGGCCGCAACTCTTTATACCCACTGCATTTACGCCGAATGCCGATGGCAGAAACGATGTACTCAGACCTGTTGCAGTAGGTATTACCCAACTGGTTTATTTCTCTATTTTCAACCGTTGGGGTCAACAAATTTTCTATACCAACGAACTCAATAAAGGATGGGACGGAACTTTTAAAGGTGAACCCCAGCCTGCCGGCACTTATGTTTTTCAGGCAGAGGGTATTGACTATTTAGGCAATCGTGTTTATA
>CALEST010000440.1 GCA_937907555.1 uncultured Sediminibacterium sp. | reverse complement strand
TGATGATGATGAGTCCGGAGAGACAACTGGTAGCTCCCTTCTTTTTAGGCGGTGCAGATATTTTGATTTCCTATCCCACCAATACCATGACCTATCCGGATAAAATGATGAGCATGCGCGGAAACAATCCGCATTTTTCAAAAGCAGTGGTGCATCATGAACTCATTGCCGGACACAATCTGCAGCAATTTGTAAATCAGCGCAACAGAACCTATAGAAATTTTGGAACGCCATTCTGGTCCGAAGGTTGGGCACTTTATTGGGAATTGATTTTATGGGATATGCAGTTTGCCAAAACTCCTGAAGACCGCATTGGCATGTTGTTCTGGCATATGCATCGTTGCGCCAGAATTATTTTCTCTTTGAATTATCATACCAGCAAATGGACTCCTCAACAGTGTATTGATTTCTTGGTAGACAAAGTAGGACACGAACGTGCGAATGCAGAAGGGGAAGTAAGAAGATCTTTTACAGGTGGATATCCTCCATTGTATCAGCTGGCTTACTTAACCGGCGGTCGTCAGTTTTATGCGTTGAAAAAAGAATTGGTAGACACGAAGAAAATGAGCTACAAAGAGTTCCATGACCAGGTTATGAAACTCAATGCTATGCCGGTAGAAATGGTAAGAGCCATTTTAACCAAGCAGCCGCTCACAGAAGAATTTGCTACCAATTGGCGCTTTTATGAAAAGCAGTAGGAGCGTAACGTAAAAAAATCAGTTGCGTTTTTACTAAACTCGGTACCAGTCTGCTCTCCAGTGCTGGATACTCAACTTAATTTCTTTGTTCGATAAGTTTTCTGCAGCGGCTTTAGCGGCCAATGCAGGAAACTCTTCGTCGCATGCAAAACGCAGTGCAATGATTTGTCCGATGCGTAATTGAGATGGCAATAATTTACCTGTTAAAGCAAAATGACGAAGATTCTCTTCGGCTCTGATGGCTCTGTCCTGTGCTTTCAATGCAAAAATGCGGATATAGGCAAAGAAGAAACTACAGATCACGGCTATCACACAAATCAAAGAAGCGGAATAGATATTTTCTGGTGCTGAATGACTCAGGTTAACAAAGGAGCCGATTAATAAGGCAAGAATAGCAAAGAAGGTAATTCCATGCCAGCCAAATACCAGCTGACTGTGATTCTTATAATTCTGTTGTTTCATAATGGTTTGTTTGATTCAAATATAATCCTTTGCCCATCATTTTAAACTTAGTTAGATTTAGGATACAAAAATCAAAATCAGCATGCGTTTGAAAAATTGTATACTACTCGGTGTGCTTTGCTTGGGATCATATGCGGCCATGGCTCAAACCCAAAAATCATCTTTTATTAAACTGGTTTGGTCCGATGAGTTTAACGGCAAAGGTTTGCCAGATGCTAAAAAATGGGGTTATGATACCGCCATGGGCTGCCCCAATATTTGTGGATGGGGTAACAATGAATTACAATACTATACGTATAAAAACACGAATAATGCCCGTGTAGAAAATGGTATGCTTGTGGTAGAAGCGCGTAAAGAAAAAATGGGGGAAGCTCAATATACCAGTGCTCGTTTGGTAACGAAAAACAAGGGCGATTGGAAATATGGACGTATAGATGTACGCGCCAAACTGCCCGCCGGACGTGGCATGTGGCCTGCTATCTGGATGTTACCCACCGATTGGAAATATGGTGGATGGCCGCATAGTGGTGAAATA
>CALEST010000439.1 GCA_937907555.1 uncultured Sediminibacterium sp. | reverse complement strand
AGCAATTTTGAAACTATGATTCGATTGGGTATTGTGGATGATAAGCTGGTGAATCGGAAAACCATCCGCAGAAATATAGATGGCTGCAGTGATATGCGTATTGTATTGGAAGCAGGTAATGGTAGTGATTTCATGGAAAAAATGCAACTCATGCCTGAAGAAGAAAGACCCAATGTGGTGTTGATGGATTTGGATATGCCGGTAATGGGAGGCATTGATGCAATTGCAGTGGGTACGATTAAGTTCCCCAACACACGTTTTCTTGTACTCACTGTTTTTGATGACGATGAAAAAATTTTTGAAGCCATACAGGCAGGAGCCAGCGGTTATTTGCTAAAGGACGATGCTGCTACGGAATTGCATCAGGCTGTAAGAGAAGCGATGATTTATAATGGTGCGCCAATGAGTCCGGCTATAGCCAGAAAAACCATGAGTTGGTTAAAGACTTTGTCTTCACCAGTTACAGATACAGCAGCCAATAGTATTTTGAGTGAAAGAGAAATGGATATCATCCGCCAGATGGTGGAAGGCCATGATTACAAAGCCATTGCGGCGAAGCTGTTTATTAGTCCTAATACTGTAAGGGTGCATATTCGCAAGATTTATGAGAAACTGCACATCAATTCAAAAGCCCAGGCCGTTCAAATTGCCTATAAGAATAAGTGGATCTAATACTACATATGTATTATTGACCTGAGCGCAAGAAGGTTTGAGTTTTACAGCATATAACATCAAACCAAAGCACATGCGTACGATTTTTACTACAATGATTGGAGCCATGATTGTCTGTTCAACACAGGCTCAGTTCACAGATGCACAAAAGAAACTAGGTGAGTCATTGGATATTGTCGTTGGTGGCACTTTTGGTAAAGCCAAAGTGATGCCCAAAATGGAAAAATTGGCATTAGCCGAAGTGTCGGTGAATTTTAAGCAAGTAACCACCAAATCGGTACAGAAAGTAGAGAAGAAAGCAGGCTTTTTCGGTAAAACACCCGGCAAAGCTGCACAAGCTTCTGTAACAGCATATCTGGAAACGACCGATGGTGAACTTACAGCAGCAGATTATCAGGAAGTAGTAGATCATTTCTACAGCTATTTCCAAAAAAAGCTGAAGGATGCTGGTATTGATACAGTTGCCTGGACTGCTGTTACAGGAACTGATTATTACAAAGATGCCGACAGTGATAAAAGCGATAATGAGGAAGAAAAAAGTAAGGGCAATACTTGGGTAGCTTATCAGGCTTATGGCGGAAAGCAATTATTTAATGGTAAGAACGGGTTTGCTTTTCTGAAAAGTAAAAGCGTTAGCAGGATGAGTGATCAGTTGGGTGCAGCACTTGGCTTTATTAATGTTACGGTTGATTTTGCTTATATAGATGTGGACTTGAATATCCAAACAGGTAATGCATATAAGTCTGCAAATTCGTCTTCCAACAATACCACTGTAATGAAATCAGAAACTGCTGTAACCGCCTACATGCGTGTGAGTGATTTTTATGAAACACTTCGATTCAGC
>CALEST010000438.1 GCA_937907555.1 uncultured Sediminibacterium sp. | reverse complement strand
TTGCGGAAGCAATGGTCTCATAAGTAGTCAGGTCACCACTGTACTGAACCAGTACCGCGATAGCTGCAGCAATTAATACAAGAATGATAATATGCGTTGTTTTCATGATCTGAATTATAGTGCAAAGGTAACTTAAAAACAATAGGTTCAATGATTTGTTGTTACTTGTGGCTTGTTAAAATTTTTAACCTTATACAATAGCATACCATGTCTGAAAAATCAGAAAATACAATAGAAACCAGGGAAGATTTCAGACTTTTCACTGCCCGCATACTGCTGGGATCGGTATTTTTGGTTTTTGGGGTAATGATGAGTTTGCAGCAGCTCCCCTATCAATATGCCGATCAAAATTCCTTGCTCTTTTTAGGAAACAAAATAAGTGGCCTCCTGAGTGTTGCCAGTTCCTGTTTGGTTATAGCTGCATTTTTTATCCCAAATCAATATCTAGCTATTTCGGCCACTATCTTTTTGTATTTGTTCAATTTATCTTACCTGGGTACAGAAGGGGAAATCTATTACAGTTTTATCTGGTGGGTGCCAATCCTTCCGCTCTGTTTTTCTGCGGAAAGGGCCATTTATATATTAAAAAGGTATAAATGGTTCATCCCCCTTTTTGCTATGGTAGATGCCTACAATAATGGACTGCATGTAACGGCTATTCCGATTTATACGCTCTATTTTATTCCATTTTTACCCTTTAACCGCCTATTTGTTTCATTTAACAGTCATTTTGAGCCCAGATAATCGATTAAATAGTGTTGTTTTAACATTTAGCACCTAACTTGCACCCCGTTTTCAACACTGCTCAATATGACAGACTTATCTGGCTTTAACCCCAATGCGGTTGCCAACCCCAACAACAATATTTTTGGGCTTCCTTTCACCGAAGATGAATCAAGCGTTGTTATCCTTCCTGTTCCCTGGGAAGTAACGGTTAGTTACGGAGCGGGAACAGCCAGGGCAGCTGAGCATGTTTTTAAAAGCAGCATGCAGGTAGACTTATTGGATATGGATGGCGATGCTGGTTGGAAAAAAGGGTTCTTCATGAAAGAAATTGATAAGAAACTGTTATTGAAGGGAGACTACCTGAGAAAAGAAGCAGAGTTATACATTGACTATATTTCCCAGGGTGCTGAACTAACCAATAATAAGTTCATGTGCAAAAGCCTGAAAGAAATTAACGAAGGAGGTGTTTATCTGAACAATTGGGTTTACGAACAAAGCAAATCCTTGCTGGAGAAAGGGAAGCTGGTAGGCATTCTGGGTGGGGATCACAGTACTCCATTGGGATTAATGAAAGCGCTTGCGGAAAAACATGGAACTTTTGGCATCATTCAAATAGACGCTCATTGTGATCTTAGAGAAAAATACGAAGACTTTACTTATTCGCATGCTTCCATCATGTACAATGCATTGAGGGAAATACCGGAAATAAGCAAGCTGGTTCAGGTAGGAATCCGTGATTACTGTGAACAGGAATGGGATTATATCTGCAACAGCAATTTCCGCGTCATTACTTATTTTGACAAGAACGTAAAAGAGAGAATGTTTGAGGGCCAGACATGGGGGAAAATTACCGATGAAATCATAGAACACTTACCACAGAAAGTCTATATCAGTTTTGATATAGATGGTTTAGACAGAAAACTATGTCCCAACACAGGAACACCGGTTCCAGGTGGTTTTGAAACTGAAGAAATTATTTATTTATTTAAAAAGATAAAACAAAGTGGCAGAGAGCTGATTGGATTTGACCTGGTTGAAATTGGCGTTGGCCAAACAGACTGGGACAGCAACGTGGGTGCAAGAATCTTGTGGAGACTTTGTAACTTGATGGTATTATGAAAACCTACGACTACATCATTGTCCTGAAAAAAAGAAGCTTTGCCACAGTTGACCTGGTTAGCCAGATTATGCTGATGATTGCTGCCATTGCTTTTGTAGCTGCCTATTTCACCGGGTTCATCATAGGAACTATCAGTATCGTTATGGCGATAGCTGTACTTGCCTGGTTATTCTATTGTATCTGGCAAAACAGAAGGGGGATTGCTCCATTCTATCGGTTTGGCCTTTTAATAGGCGCCATTGGATGGTATTCGCTTGAAGATGGAATCTGGGTTGCATGGATTTACTTACTGGCTGCAATGTTAGAAAAGCAGGTAAAGTTTCCGGAAGAAATTGCCTTTGATGAAAACGAAATTGTAAAAAACAGTTTCCCCAAAAAAAGATATAGCTGGTCAGAGCTCAATAATGTTATTTTGAAAGATGGTTTATTAACCATCGATTTCAAAAACAACCAGCTCATTCAAAAGGAACTGGAGTCCAGTACCACTGAAACATTGGAACAGGAATTCAATGCCTATGCCAAATTAAATTTAGAAAAAACGAGTTATGCAAACTAGTCCCTACCTGCTGTATTCTGATGGTGAAGGAAATATATTTGAAGACGATACCCTCTATGCAGTGGGACGAGCCGGCTGGGATGCATTTCCGGTAGAGCCTGATCAGTGGATAGAATTGCCGCAGGGAGGCAACTTATATGAATTGCCAGGCAGAAGAGGTATTGGCATTGATGTAACAACCGGAGAAATGAGACTCTGCGAAAAAGGATGGGCGGTTGCAGCATTTATACCACCCGCTTATACCGGATTGTTTATAGCTGCTTATGAAACCATGCCAGATGCCCCTACATTGCCATTGTTTTGTTACACAGCTGTGGGCTGGAAGAATGATAAAAACTATGTACCTGCTGTAAGAATAGAAAAAGACATCAGACAGGAAGCTGCCGGTTTTGATGCATCAGCCATTGAAACAGGAACAGCCCATTTACTAAAAGCCTACCCAGATAACCGTTTGGTTAAGCACTTGATGGAGAACTGTTGTATGACTTACCATTGCCCTGCTGCCAGAAATTTTTCTCTGGGCAGATGGGAATGTCCTGTGCCCACTTCACCCGCCTGCAATGCCAATTGTATTGGCTGCATTTCTTTTCAACCAGAAGAGGAAACCATTGTGAGTACGCAAGACAGGTTAACCTTCAAGCCCAGTGCAGAAGAAATTGTTGAGTTTACGGTTCCCCATCTAATGAATGCCCCTTTTCCTATAATCAGCTTTGGTCAGGGCTG
The DNA here is from genome assembly GCA_937907555.1 of uncultured Sediminibacterium sp. Taxonomy (GTDB): domain Bacteria; phylum Bacteroidota; class Bacteroidia; order Chitinophagales; family Chitinophagaceae; genus Sediminibacterium. Next base: position 3,522 of record CALEST010000438.1, on the reverse strand, counting down.
CGAAGGAGAACCCTTACTAATGTGGGAGACCATTAAACAGTCTATCATAGAAATCAGAAAGCATACCGATAAAGGAAGTATAAATATTAACACGAACGGATCTAAGCCAGCATCAGTAGAAGAACTCTGCAAAGTAGGTTTAAACAGCATCAGGGTAAGTACAAACTCTGCGCAGAAACATATTTACGAAGCTTACTACAGACCCAATAATTATACATTTGAAGACATTGTTGAAAGTTTAAAAGTAGTTCGCAGATATGGCGGCTGGACCAGTATCAATTACTTTGTATTTCCGGGCATCACAGATAGTGAAGCAGAATACGAAGCCCTCAGAAACTTAATTTCAGAAACCCAGCTAAACATGATACAATGGAGAAATTTCAATATTGATCCGGATTGGTACATGGGCAAAATCGGGATGGGTGAAACGGGTGAAATGCTGGGGGTAAAGCAATTAATGGACCTGATTCACGAAGAATTCCCTGCTTTAAAATTCGGGTATTTCAATCCCCCAATGGAAAGAATCAAGGGAGACTTTAATCATCAATTTGCCGGTGCACAATAATATATGCAGGCCAAAGGGAATTCCCATACAAGAGAAGGTGTAATACTGGCAGTTGCCGCAACACTATTATGGTCGGGCAACTTTATCATTGCCAGGAAAGCCAGTGATAGTATTGGCCCCATAACACTGGCATTTTATAGATGGGGTTGCGCCACCGTTGTTTTATTTCCTTTTGCATTAAAGAAAATAAAGGCAGAATCTGAAGCAATGAAATTGAACTGGAAGAGTTTATTGTTGCTTTCTTTTACGGGGATAGCCTTATTTAACACATTTGTTTATATTGCCGGTCATCATACCACGGCCATTAATATGGCTTTGATAGGTACCACTTCCTCCCCCATTTTTGCCACTGCCATGGCTGCTGTTTTTTTAAAAGAACGATTGGGCTTTTTCAGAATCATCGGAATGTTGATTTGTATTTCTGGGATCGTACTTCTGATTTCAAAAGGCAGCTGGGATGTGCTTAAACATTTTAAATTTTCTATTGGAGATGCCTGGATATTAGCAGGATCTTTTGCATTTGCTGTTTATAATATTCTGGTTCGCAAGAAACCATCCGGCATTAGTCCACTATCATTTCTTTGGATTTTATTTTGCATAGGTACCCTAATGTTACTGCCTTTTTTTGTATTGGAACAAAACTTCACTACTTATCAGACGATCTGGTCTGCCGAATTAGTGGGATCCATTTTGTATCTGGGTATTGGCACTTCTGTACTGGCTTTCTGGAGCTGGAATCTGGCCATTGCCAAACTAGGTGCAGGCCGAACCGTACTTTTTGGAAACCTGATACCTGTATTCAGTACACTGGAAGCCGTTTTTTTGCTGGGAGAACAAATGACATTCATTCATTTGATAAGCGGAATGCTTGTGATAGCAGGATTGATAATGGCGAATATTACGCTTCAAAAAAATTAACAATAATGGAAATTGAAATCATTGCCTTATTGTGTTTTTTTGCTTTCCTTGCGGGATTTGTGGATGCGGTTGTTGGAGGTGGTGGATTAATACAATTGCCGGCTGGTTTAATTCTGCTTCCACAATATGCTGTAGGAACAGTGGTTGGCTCTCTTAAAATTCCTGCCTTTACAGGTACTGCATTTGCAGCCAGACAGTATCTTAAAAAAGTAGCGGTGAACTGGAAGCAGGTTGCACTTATGTGTGCCATTGCTTTTACTGCGGCTTTCAGTGGTTCTCAATTGTTATCTGTTATCAGTAATCAGTATATGAAGCCCGTTATTTTTGTGGTGCTTTGTCTGGTTGCCTTGCACACTTATTCAAAGAAAAATTTCGGTCAGACCAATCGTCCTCCTCTATCCCCAAAAAAGGAATGGAGATATACTATTCTTATCAGTGTAATCATTGGATTTTATGACGGGTTTATTGGCCCGGGCGCAGGGAGTTTTTTCATAATGGCCTTTATTGGAATTTTAGGATTCGACTTTTTAAAAGCAAGCACACATGCCAAACTCATCAATCTTGCAACCAATCTGGGCTCTATCAGTCTGTTTATGCTAAAGGGATCCATACTATGGTCCGTGGCCATTCCCATGGCCATTTGCAATGCTATTGGTGGAATTCTCGGAGCCAAATTGGCGATTTACAAGGGCAATCAATTTATCCGCATTTTCTTTTTAATAGTTGTGGCTGGAACTTTAGTAAGATTTGGCTATGATATTTTTCTGAAATAAGATTCAGGAAATTAACCTTTCATTCCTAAAGAAATTAGGGGATTATTGTACTTTTAGTGCCGATGAAATCAGCAAATGTAAATTCGCAGCAGATTCAGGTTAAAGCCGCAACCATCACGGCTATCATTACTATTATTTTATTTTCCTTGTTTTTTTATGTACGCTATCAATTGCCACAACCACAGGTAATACAGGAAGGTGAAGGCATTGAAGTAAATCTGGGAAATGCTGAAACGGGGTATGGCGATATTCCTATATCTGGTAACAATGATCTTTCCCAAGCCAATTCAACCAATGCGGAAGCAGCGGCTGAGAACAACAATGCAACAGAAGAAGTAAACAACGAAGACGATATAGCAATAAACAAAAACAAACCGATTGAAAATAAAAAGGCTAATCCGGTTGTCAACAATATACCACCTACCCCCAAACCCAAAGCGGTTTTTACGAACAATACAAACAAGAATACTGCCAGTGGCGGTGCTTCAGTAAATAATAGCTATAATAATGCTACAAGTCAAGGCATTGCGGGAGGTAAAGGAGACCAGGGTAAGCCAACAGGGAATCCCTTGTCGGACAGTTACAATGGCAATGCGGCCAGTGGCAATGGCGGTTCAGGGGGCGTATCTATCAGGAATGGACTGGATGGTCGCAGAATCACCAGACTGCCTTCCTTTGAAGATGATTTCAATGAAAATGCAAAAGTAGCTGTAGACATTACAGTGAATCAAAGCGGGTCGGTTATTTCAGCCAGTATTAATCCCAAAGGAACTACCACAACCAATGCTTCCATTAGAAATATTGCTATACAAAAAGCCAAAACCTTAAAATTAAATGCAGCCGACGCTGCTGAGCAAACAGGCACTCTGATTTTTAATTTTAAGTTGAGAAACTAAGTATTGTTTTTTCATGAACTATTCTGAAACCCTATCGTATTTGTTTAGTCGTCTTCCCATGTTTAGCAGACTGGGTGAAGCTGCCTATAAAAAAGATTTAACCAATACCATTGCTCTTTGTTCCTTTTTGGGGGATCCGCATAAAAAATTTCCCAGCATCCATATTGCAGGAACCAATGGAAAAGGATCTACCAGTCATATGCTAGCATCTATTTTCCAGGAAGCCGGATATAAAACAGGCTTATATACCTCTCCACACTTAACAGACTTCCGGGAAAGAATTAAAATCAATGGTGAATGTTGCAGCCAGGAATTTGTTATTGGCTTTACGGAGCGGATGAAGGAACAAATAGAATTAATAGAACCTTCA
>CALEST010000437.1 GCA_937907555.1 uncultured Sediminibacterium sp. | reverse complement strand
ATTATGCTTTCAGATTCGAAAATCCTAAACAACAAGCTGCAAAAAACGCCATAACAAAGTACCTAACCACTAGATTCAAATGCATAAAAAAATGGGTGTTTAAACGAAGATAACCATAGTTATCACTCTTGCTCAACCATTCAAAAAAAAATATGATGAGTATCATAGTTATAGGCAATGCAGGTCATATTTCACTCAGTATTAGCCACTTAGCTTCGCATAAAATTATTGTTTATGAAAAAATTAATGACAGCTTTACTGCTAATTGTGGTTAGCTTAGGAGCAACCGCTCAAAAGAAAGGGTTACAAGGAATTAGTTTTGCCACTTCTCAGTTTGGCTACACACAAACAAAAAACGGAACCAACAAGAGTACCAATTTAACGGTGTTACCTATTGTCGGAACTTTTGTATCACCATCCGTAGCCATTGGTGCTGGAATTGGTGCTGTGAATATTAAATCAGTAACCGGTGCAACCACGAATGCCAATACCAGTTTATTTGTGTTTCAGCCATTGGTTAGAAAATACTGGAACGTTGCCGGAAGCATGTATTTTTTTGGTCAGCTGGCAGCACCCATCATTAGTGGCAAGGAAAAACAAAGCGAACTAAAAGTAACACAGATTGGACTAGCCGCATCTGGTGGTTTGGATATGATTTTAGGCAAACATTTCAGTGTAGAGTTCTCCTACAACCTAGCTAACCTGTCATTTACTACCCTGACTCCAAAAACAGGCAACAAAACAACCATTACCGATTTCTCTCTGGCTCATGTGGCGAATGTAGAAAGCGCCTACAATACTGCTCTTGGTGGAAGCAACCCAACCTTGACTACCCCACTATCCTTTGGATTCAAATTCTTGTTTTAGTTTAGAAAAATAGGATTCTTAACCGGTCAATCTTTTTTGACCGGTTTTTTGTTTTTATATCCACCCTGTACAACATTCAACCAGAGAAATGACTCTAAGAAACAGAATCCTGTTTAATTTGCAGATACTAAGCGTATCTCTTTATTGTTTTCTATATGAGCAAACTCATTACTGTTTTTTTTCTAAGTTTCCTGCTTTCACATTTATCATTTTCTCAGGCGAGTCAGAAAATACCGCTGGATGGAAACCGGTGGTACCAATTAACCAATGCCGAAAAGGGGTTGCAGCAATTAACAGATGGGGATTTGTATACCCCTGTAGACGCTCAATACGATAAAATTATACCACTCCACGAATCCTATTATCCTTTATTGAAGGGTGAATCGATGGTAATACAAAGTATTCGCTTCTACGATTGGGCAGGAATGAGTTCTCAGCCTTTTGTTCTTTATATCATCGACAGCAACTGGACCAGGAGACCCATCGCTTCATTCGATGGTAGTAAATACGACCGATGGGTTGGCCCTTACCCCAATAGACCCGATATTATACAGTTAGATACCCCGGCTACCAATATCATGTATTTGATGCTGGTTTCGCAAAATGATTATCCTTCTGAAATGGAGCTTTACGGCACTTATAAAGCCCCTTTGCCCTTAACTCCGGTAGTCAAAAAGAAAAATCTGCTTTCAGGCTTATTGGGCATAAATGGGTATGAATGGAACTTTTCAGATGCAAGTACAGATCCTTTTAGCATAGACCCAAAAAGATTGAATACGGTAAAGCAGTTTGGAGGATTCAGACACTATATGGACTGGCAGAAACTGGAATACAGACAAGGCAGTTATACCTATAGTCCTACACGAAGCGGCAGCTGGAATTACGATGCCATTTATGAAGCCTGTAAAAGAGAGGGCATTCCTGTGTTACCCTGCTTAAAAACATTACCAGACTGGATGCTGGCATCCTATCCGGATAATTTGAAAGACAATGAAAACAATCCGGTATTCTATGGCAAAAACCTTAGTGATCCCGCCTCTTATATTGAACAGGCTAAAGTCGGTTTTCAGTATGTGGCACGCTATGGAAAAAACAAAAATATTAATCCAGCCTTATTAAATGTATTTGACTCCTCCAGATTCACCGGAGATGAAATCAATACCATCAAAATTGGTCTGGGACTGATTGAATACATAGAATGCGAAAATGAAAGAGACAAGTGGTGGAAGGGAAGAAAAGCTTATCAGACCGGCAGAGAGTATGCGGCTAATTTATCTGCTTTCTACGACGGGCATAAAAAAACATTAGGAACAAATGTTGGGGTAAAAAATGCGGATAGCACCATCAAAGTAGTAATGGCAGGTGTTGCGCTGGCTTCAACAGACTATTTCAGAGGTATGATAGACTGGTGCAAAGAGTTCAGGGGTTTTCATCCCGACGGATCCGTAAATATTTGCTGGGATATAATCAATTACCATCTTTACACCAATGACACAAAAACCCAACGCGGCATTGCCCCAGAGCTAAAATCGAATAATGCCAATGCCGATTCAACTGCAAAAGCATTTCTTTTAAATTCAGCCATTTATTTAAATAATATGCCTGTATGGGTTACCGAAACAGGTTATGATATCAACCCAGGCAGTCCCAACAAATCCATTGCCATTGGGAACAAAACTGTATTACAAACACAGGCAGACTGGTTGCTCAGAACAGCCCTGCTATATGCAAGAAACGGAATTGAAAAGCAGTTTTTTTACCAACTGGAAGATGACAATACAGGCTCCCCCCAACTGTATGCAACCAGCGGTTTATTAGGCGATGCATTGAATAACAGACCAGCTGCGGATTATATAAACCAGACAAAAAAACAGTTTGGTAATTATGTATATAATCAGTCCCTTAATGCAGACCCCATAGTAGATGAATATTTACTTAACGATACAGGAAAAATGTATGTAGTATATATTCCGGATGAAAAGGGCAGAACCGGTGTATATACGCTACAATTGGGGAATGCAGATTCGGCCTATATATATACTCCCACTGCAGGCGCCAGTGAAATGGCATTGCTTAAATTAAAAGTGAATAACGGGAATATCATTGTAAACACTTCCGAAACGCCGGTCTTTGTAAAACCTGTTGGTCGGTCCGGAGTTAATCCTACAACAGTTACCGGTATTCAACTATTTCCCAATCCGGTAAAACATACCATCACCATTCAGGGATTGCAAAATGGGAAACAACAGCATTTAACGGTCTTTAACAGCATAGGAAAAAGGGTTTCACAGGCCGTAACCACAAGTAATACTTTTCAGTTGAATATGGCTTCTCTCCCAACCGGCATCTACTATCTGGAAATAAGGAACAACAATCAGAAACAAACCCTGAGCTTTATAAAGAGTAACTAAAAGCAAAAAGCCACTCTAATGAGTGGCTTTTGCGGACCGGACGGGACTCGAACCCGCGACCTCCGCCGTGACAGGGCGGC
>CALEST010000436.1 GCA_937907555.1 uncultured Sediminibacterium sp. | reverse complement strand
TGGATCTGGCAACCGAAATTTTAAATGCGGAAGATCAGCAAGCCAAGGGAGTTGTAAAAACAGATGGGTTTACCTTAAAAGCCTTTAAGGAAAAACTGGAAAAATTGTACACCCCTCAGGCTGCCAACAAGCAGATCAATTTAAGTTTTCAAATTAAAGTTGGACAGGAGCAAAAAGCAATTCCCAAAAATAAATTGTTGCAAATTGCTGGTAATTTAATTACCAATGCCATTAAGTTTACTGATCCGGAAGGAACCATTAAAGTTGAGTTGAATATCCATTCCATTACAGGATCGGGTCAAACACTTGAAATTCTTGTAGCAGACAGTGGGGTAGGGTTAACCAATGAAGAAATGGATGCCATTTTAAAAGGAATGAAAACCTCTTCCAGTGGTACTACCGGAGAAAAAGGATATGGTTTTGGTTTGTCGCTGGTAAAAAGATTGATAGACGAATTACATGGTTCCCTGGATATTCAATCAGAAAAAGGGAAGGGTACCAGATTTACGGTGACTTTGCCTCAGTAATACTTTTAAGGGTTTTGTTCCTTATTCAAAACAGTCCATTCTGGTTTTGCTGATCTTTTTTCTGAAAGGATGTAAGTTCAGCATGATATAGCCGCCTCCGTTTAACAGGGCCCACTGCTTCACGATGCCAATATTATGAATGCCGGCAATCAACGGGCCTGCTTTAAATGCAAGACCTGTCCAGAATTGTCCATCTCTGGTAAGTTGCATGGGAAGAAACACACCCCAGTTCAGGGTCTCCCATCTGGGTGTTACGGCTAAAAAACCCATTTCATTTGTGTTCAGCTTTGTTGCACTGGCTCTGCTGTTCAGGTGAATAATGAGCTGTGCATTAATAAAAAATGAACCACCCATCCACTTGTCTACATTTACAATAGCCCTTGCCGGATTAACCATATTAAAACTGGCAGGCAGGGTTTGTATTGAGTCGAACAAGGCCGTCATTGAGTCTTTAAAATCTCTTGTGTTATTTACATTGCGCATGATATTGGCAATTCTGCTATCGGAAACATCATCATTGTCCCGGGTAAATCTGCCTGTATATTCACTGTTGGTATAACGCTGCGCTCCAATATCCATTAAGCTGAATCCTATTTTATACGAATAGGGTCTCCCTTCTGATAGCCGGTTATCTTTATAGGATTCGTCGTTGTAAACTATGTATTCCAAACCTGCACTAATGCCCATACTCGTTTTGGATTGTTTTACAAAATCACGGACACTGTTGCTGGTTATGCCGAATTGCTGCAACACATCAATATTGGCAGAATAAGCATACTCTCCAACTCCTGAATAAGCCGTATAACTGGTGTCGATGCCATTGATATCTTCTCTGAACTTTGCTCCGTTCATTCGCATGTATGCTCCCCCCAGGCTTTTGGAAATCTGTAGGCTGGCACCAGCTGTTAGTCTGCTGTTTTCTGTTTCCGCAATGGCTCCTGCATAACTCAGGTTGAGTTCACCCCATCCGCTGTGTTCACTTCTGCCCTGCAAAAAAGGGATATTCCTGTTCAGCTTAAAAAAGCTTTGTAAGCTGGATGCTGAGTCCTGATAATGAAATGCATTGGTTTGAATATGCTGATAAAATTTTCCTCTGAATGCAATAGCAACTGCATGTTTTTTGTTGATGCGATACATGGCGGATAGTAAACTCAGATCTGAGTTCTGGTCTAGTCTTCTATCCTGAAACCCATTGGTCATATATTGTTTGTCTGCCCCCAGATTGGTAATATTCAGGGTTCTTGCATACAGGGTATTTGTATAAAAAGCGGTCTGGGCAGAGAAGAGTTGAAGATCCCATCTGTGCACACTATTGCCAATTGAGGCCGGGTTATTGAAAATGCTGCTAACCCCTGCATAGGATGACCCATGCATGGCCAGATACTGCTGTGCTGTCGCGGCGTTTTTAATCCCCCCGATAACCGTGATGGATAAAACAAAAACGGAAAGAAATAGCTTGCTTTGTAGCATGTGTTATAAACGTATAGAGCGTTTAATTATTCCCTTAGCAGCCTACAAAAATAAACCCCTCGTAGAAACGAAGGGTTTTCGATTGCTTGCCAATATAGAGACTCTTTGTATTAATGTTTCGGCTAAGATACAAAAACTCGTTTAAATAACAAATAGTAAAAAATTATATTTAATTAATATTGGCCCTTTTAAGCTATTTAAATAGTAATAATTTACAATTATTTAATATTGCAAATTATTTTAATAATTAAATTGTTCTGCCAGGATACACTTTCAGTGCCACTTCCAGGCAATCCATGGCTTTATTGATGTCTTCCAGATTTAGCACATAAGCCAGTCTTACTTCTTTTTTTCCTATTCTCGGAGTGCCGTAAAATCCGGTAGCAGGGGCCAGCATCACGGTTTGCTGTTCATGGCTGAAAGATTCAAGCAGCCATTGACAAAACTGGTCGGCATCGTCTATGGGTAATTCGGCAATGGCATAGAAAGCCCCACCTGGATTCGGGCAAAAAACGCCTTCCATTTTATTGAGTCGTTCTATAATTAAATCCCTTCTTTTTTTATACTCTGCCTTAGTTGTGTCAAAATAATTAGCTGGTAAATCTATGGCCGCTTCACCTGCAATCTGCGCAAAACTGGGCGGGCTTAACCTGGCCTGTGCAAATTTCATTACCGCATCCAGCACCTGTTGGTTTTTGGTTACCAGTGCTCCGATTCTTCCTCCGCAGGCACTGTATCTTTTACTGATGGTATCCATAATAATAACATGGTCGTCAACACCGGTTAAATGCATGGCGCTGGTTTGTTCTCCCTCATAGCAGAACTCTCTGTATGCTTCATCAGAAAACAAATAAAGGTTATGTTTCAGAATCAGTTCTTTCAACTGTTCCATCTCTGCCTTGCTGTATAAATATCCGGTTGGATTATTAGGATTGCAGATTACAATGGCTTTAGTGCGGGCTGTAATCTTGCTTTCAAAATCAGCAATGGGTGGTAGGGCAAATCCGTTTCTGATAGAGGAGGTAACAGGTACTACTTTTACACCGGCTGCTACGGCAAAACCATTGTAGTTGGCATAGAAAGGCTCCGGTATAATTACTTCATCTCCCGCATCCAGACAGGCCATGAATCCAAACTGAATGGCTTCGCTTCCACCTGTGGTAATAATGATTTGCTGGTGATTTACCTGAATGCCAACAGATGCATAGTAATCAACCAGTTTTCTTCTATAACTTTCATTTCCTGCACTATGGCTGTATTCCAAAACTTTGAAGTCACTGTTCCTTACTGCATCCAGCACCATTTTAGGTGTTTCAATATCGGGTTGCCCGATATTCAGATGATATACTTTCGTGCCTCTTTTTTTAGCTGCTTCTGCGTAGGGTACTAATTTTCTGATGGGTGATGCCGGCATGGCATTCCCACGATTACTGATGCTTAACATATTCCTATTTAAGGTTTTCTACTACTTCTCCTTCGATGGTTAAAATATAAGGCTGATTAGAGTGTGCGAATTTTACATCTACTCTTTTTTTGAATACACCTATTGATTCTGCATTATAGGTTACTTTAATGGTGCCTGATTTCCCTTTTACGGTTGGTGCCTGGCTATAAACAGGTTTGGTGCAACCGCATTCTGCATTGGCAAATTCAATTACAACAGGCTTGGCTGCATTATTGGTATAAGTAAACACAATAGTGGCAGGAACCCCTCTTTTAATTTTTCCGAACTGGTGAAGGGTTTTGCTGAATTTGATATCGTTTTGTGCAAAAACGGCAACA